>JAQYWP010000032.1 GCA_029379285.1 Rhizonema sp. PD38 | reverse complement strand
CACCTAAGCGAGCCATGAGTTCTTCTTTTGACGGCAGCTCGGTTAATGCTTTAACATCTTCTTCAGTCAAAGCTTGTCCGTCGAACACGCCGCCACGAAGTTCCGTTTTCTTGGTGACTTTCTGAAAATCTTGGTAAGCCTTAATTGCGGCCTTCATATCTTCCTGAACAAGCAGGAAGACGGAAGAACCGGTGAGAAACTCCGTCATTGGCTGCCACTTTGCATTACCGTCAATGGCAATTTGCATCAGCGTGTTCTTAGCTCTTTTGCAAATAGTGCCAGTCGGACGCATCTTCCGCCGTAATTCGGTAATCTCAGCAACAGATAAACCTTGGTAATCAATGACGATAGCCAGTTGAGACTGACTCAAAATTTCTTTGAGTTCAGTCACAATTTCTCTTTTTTCTTCTATCGTTCTACTCATTTTGTCTCACCTCCTTTTTTGTTAGTTGGTAGTTATTGTTGTTTAATCACTAACCACCAACTGCTAATCACTCACTACGAACTACCAAAACAATAAACCCCAGCTAAGATAGCCAGGGTTTTCGAGTCATACTCCTCATGCCATGTAACTTTCACGCTTGATGAGTGAATCACAGGCAAGAGGGGTATAAACCTCGGCAGGATATTAAGCCAATGGCTCCTGCTGTCTCCGGCTTCTACCTATTAGCTGTCAGCTATTAACTGTCAGCTTTTTGTCTTCGTTTCGTGATAAATTAATTTGTCTCCTGATTTGTGAAATCTAATTGCTGAGCGCCCTCGCGCTGACTGCTTTTATGCTGCTTCATTCATTTTTAAATCGCGTAGGGAGCTAACATCGACTCTAATCGACGGTCCCATAGTAGCAGACACATACATTGTGCGCCAATAACGACCTTTAGCTCCTGAAGGACGGTTACGATCAATAGTTTCTTGCAAAGCCTTCAAGTTCACTAGCAAATCTTCCGGCGAAAATAAGACTTTACCAAACATAACATGAACAATGCCAGTACGATCTGCACGGAACTCTAATTTACCTGCTTTAAATTCTGCGATCGCACCTGCTATGTCAGGTGTTACAGTTCCACCCTTAGGTGATGGCATTAAACCACGTGGACCCAGCAACTTACCAAGCTTCGCCACTTGTGGCATCACATCTGGCGTAGCAATCAGCTTATCAAAGTCCATTCTGCCTTTTTGAATTTCTTCAATCAGTTCTTCTGAACCAACGATATCAGCACCTGCATTAGTTGCTTCAGTTACCTTTTCTCCCCTAGCAATGACTGCCACTCTCACCGCTTGTCCTGTACCTTTGGGCAGTACTACTGTTGTACGTAACTGTTGATCAGTATATTTTGGATCTATCCCCAACCGAATGTGCGCTTCTGCAGCTTCAGTAAACTTTGCTGTTGCTGTCTCTTTTAAAAGCGTTAATGCCTCTAAAGGTTCGTAATCTTTGTCTTCAACTTTCGCCTGTAGCGTTTGCATCCGGCGCGATAATTTCTTTACCATTTTTTCCTCCTGGGGTCAATAACGAAGCTTTGCTTCTCCCCCGATTTTGTTAATTGTTGATTGTTAGTTGCTAATTGTTAGTTGTTTTATTGATGACTACTAACTACTAACGACTATCCACCTTCCAAGAGTGCTTCCTAACTATTCTATAACCGTGACACCCATATTTTTAGCAGTGCCTTCGATGATTTTCATTGCTGCATCAACATCATTAGCATTGAGGTCTGGCAGTTTAGTTTGAGCGATTTCCCGCAATTGTGCTCTTGTTATTTTCCCGACTTTCTTTTTGTTGGGTTCATTCGAGCCTTTGTCAATTTTCGCTGCCTTGGTAATCAGTATTGATGCTGGTGGAGTCTTGAGAACAAATGTAAAACTGCGGTCTTCATAAACCGAAATTTCTACAGGGATAACTGTTCCAGCTTGATCTGCTGTTTTAGCATTATATTCCTTGCAGAACATCATGATGTTAACGCCGTGCTGACCCAAGGCTGGTCCCACTGGCGGTGCTGGGTTAGCTTTCCCAGCATTCAGGGCCAATTTAATGACCGCTACAACTTTCTTCGCCATTTGTATTTAGCTTTGTTTTTCAACCTGATTAAATTCCAACTCTACTGGTGTATCCCTTCCAAAAATAGACAGCAGGGCTTTCAGCTTGCTGCGTTCTGGACTGACTTCAATCACCTCACCTTCAAAATCCTTAAACGGACCTGAAAGCACAATTATCTTATCACCTGTCGCCATATCAATTTTGACAACTGGCTCTTGTTCGCTAGTCTGCTTAAAGATTCTTTCTACTTCTGCATGACCCAATGGTACTGGTTTTACGTGTCCGCGACCTCTACCGCTTCCGCGCTTTTGTTCAGCTCCCACGAAATTAATCACATGAGAGGTGTTTCGCACGACCTGCCAAGTATCGTCATCTAGCATCATGCGCACGAGAACGTAGCCTGGAAAGACCTTTTCCTCAGTATGCTGGCGGCTACCATCTTTACGAATTTTTACAGCTGGCGTATGTGGAATTTCCACTTGGACAATTCTATCAGCCACATCAAATGTTTGAATGCGCTGTTCTAAATTTGTCTTAACACGCTTCTCACAGCCAGAAGCTACCTGCACTGCATACCAACGGGCTTCTGTAGAAACATCTCCCGCCGAGTCTGCGGTTTCTTCTGACTGTAACATTGAATTTCTCTCTTCATCTGTTGCAGAAGTCATCAGAATACCTGTTGTGCTGCCCAACTAAATAATTTATCAACTAAAAATATCAACGCTGCCGAGACTGTCACCATCAATAATACAGCAGCTGATTCGCTTACCAACTGCTGGCGACTAGGCCAAACCACTTTCTCGAACTCTTCTTTAATTCCATCAACGAAGTTCGTAATGTTCGACCCACCGGTTTCTGGCATTTCGGCTTCATTCTTTTTTGCCACGGTCGTTTATCTCCCTCAGTGTCTTATACAGCTCTTGCCTACTAGTTGTAATCTAAGGTGACAGCTTCAGATCAAACTAACTTGCTTGAAGCAAAAAGCTGTAAACAGAAAAAATACACCTGAATTAAGTGCTTACTGCTATAGTAGCAGATTTACGACTCTTTTCAGGCGATATTTTTTACTGATAGCGCGCCCTGGAGGACTTGAACCCCCGACATCAGGTTTTGGAGACCTGCGTTCTACCAACTGAACTAAGAGCGCACATGCTTTCTCTGATTCAGCGATCGCATTTAACTTTTTCTAGTTTAACGCAATTTGGCATTTATTGTACTAAATTTTTGTCGGGTGAACAAATCAACGAGTGGATTCGCTTTTTGAATGATATTTTTCCCATCCGCCTGCTTTGCTATCAAAGGCTGCGGTCAAAGCGTTGCTTGATCCGAGTTGCCTTACCGACGCGATCGCGTAGATAGTAAAGTTTAGCACGCCGCACTTTACCACGGCGTAACACTTTTATACTATCAATTCTAGGAGAATGCACTAGAAATACTCGCTCTACACCAACACCTTGAAATACACGTCGTACTGTAATAGTTTCATTGATACCACCATTACGCATGGCAATCACAACCCCCTCATAAGGTTGTACGCGGTATTTTTCTCCTTCCTTAATTCTTACTCCGACTTTAACTGTGTCGCCAACAAAGATCTGAGGCAAATTTGATTTGAGTTGTTCCGCTTCAATAGAGCGGATAATTTCTTGAGCGTTCATAGTCTGTAAAAAAAACTCACGATCATCCATATTAAATCGACAATTGCCTTTTGGTCTAGTTATTTTGAAGAACGATAGTTTTTCGGTGCCAATTCCTTGATTCGAGAAAATGTATTACAGACAGATATTATACGGATGTTTAACTTATGGAATTTAGTGTTGTCATCACAACATACAATCGGAGAAATTTGCTGCAACGGGCAATTCACTCCGCGCTCAACCAGACAATTCAGTGTGAAGTCGTTGTTGCTGATGACTGTTCATCTGACGACACCCAAGACTACGTGACAAACTTATGCACTGCGTTTCAGTCTACCTCCAACTCGCGCGAAGTCTTGGGGCAAAGCTCGCGTTCGGGAAGCTTCCCGGACGCAGACTTTGCGAGAGAGTATTCTGCCCCCAGAGCTTCGCGCCTTGTGTACCACCGCAATGAGGTGAATAAAGGTCATGCCGCAACCGTAAATGCCGGAGTTCTAAAAGCAAGCGGAGATTGGATTAAGTTTTTGGATGATGACGATTACCTAGATCCTCATTGTTTAGAGGCAATGGCAAATGCGATCGCACTTTGTCCCACCGCTGCAATCTGTTCAAGCATTGCAGCTCAGGTAAACGAGATGGAAGTCGAACTTAGCCGCACTCCTCAACTTGGTCCTGGCTTAGCTTTTTATACTCCGCAGACAGATCTTCACTACGGTATGCTGCTAGAACTTCTCCCCTTAGGTACCCCCGTTCAAGTCTCTACACGCCGCGATGTTTTTTTACAAAGTGGTGGTTGGAACTCTGAATTCGATGCCAACTGTGATGATATTGATTCCTGGATTCGCATTGCCCAGTTTGGTGATGCCATTTTCCTCAACCAGTGTCTTGCTTACCGCACGATCTGGTCTGGTGCTTACAATCAGAAATTTTCTTTACAAAAGCGCTTAGATAAAAATATCTCGATTAAGAAGAAGATTTACAATTTAGTGACTGAAAAGCACCGCTCTAAGTTACCTGCCTTTAAAGATATTGAAAGTTACTTAAAACTCCATTGGACATTAGTAGCACTTAAGCAGAGAAAATTTCAGGACTTTTTATACATGCTATATCCAACTATCTTTTCCTTCAATGCTTGGCGGCTTTTGCTCGCTGCTGTCTTATTCCGCCAAAATTATCACAACAATTCTGACATTTGTAAATTCGTATTAATTGAACTTCAAGTACATGCAAACAGATAAGGATTAACCATGAGTGAACTATGTTTTTCTTCTCCTTTACCAATTCTTTATTGTCATTTAACTCTCATTTTTGCAAAAAGTGGAAAATAGTGGTTTAAGATCATTCTAAAGAGCAAGTTACAGAATCCGTTGAGGTGATAGGTCATGGGGAGCCAATAACTTACGATTCCCAATTCACTTTTTCCCCACGACTAACTACCAACTATGCTGCGCTTAGCAACTTAGCTTATTTGTGAGAAAGTGTCCTTACAGATGTATAGACATCGTCAGTGTAGTTAAAAATCATTGTATTTTCGTTATCAATTAGTTTTTGTTACTAATAAACAAAATTTCAGCCTATATATATTCTAAAATGAAAATCTCCTTAAAAAGGAATAATTTTGTCAGGATTCAGGTTTAAGATTGAGGAAATAGAGAAAGACATAACTGAGAATCATCAGACGTTAAGATTAAGCCCAACGAGAGATGCGATCCCTCGAAGATACTTAGTCTGAAGGGCTTAGGAAAAACTCATTCAGGAGTCAACCCACTATCAGCCTAGAGCAGGCTGGCTGAAATAACTAACCAGTGAGTTTCAAGCCAAAAGCTTGATGTCTAAGGATTTCTTTCTTTTGCCTTTTGACTTTATACTTTTGCCTTGTTGCACTAGATAACTCACCTACCGCTCAAGTTGTAGTCTCTATATCTACAAAATTCTTTTCATGCCTGAAAGAGGAGGTTCTCTTGTTGAATGTTTATTATATACAAACGACCAATACGTTTTACTTATGAGAGCAGCAGAGCAAATACTATTAATAGTTTATTGCTGTTAAGTCCTAGTTAGTATAGAAAACCACTAGATAGCTCTGACTTATAATGAAGCCTTTACACTCTTCCAAGCATTTAAATTATTTATGAAAAGTTCAAACGATAAACCCCATTCCCTCGCTTAACAAGCATATAATGAGTTAAATGTAGAGGATAATAGGTACGAATAGACTATGCAAAAAAAAATACAGTGTCAAGGATGTACAATACGGTAAAAGTCTTAACTTACTCCCTTCCCGCTAGAAGAATACCGTTAAAAAAACCGCCAAGAAAAGGACAGTTTGCAGGAGGGTTTCCCTCCGTAAGAATCTGTCCGCGCCAAGGAAGCCAAGAAAGAAGATTAAGGAGATAGGTAATCTTACACCGGGAAGGGAGTAAGACTTAGAAACAAACCGATTTATATCCAAAAATCGGATTATATCGTTGGATAGATAATTGAATAATCCTTAGTTCCAAATATTAACGTAGTGTGCAAATTATACAAATACGTTATGGTAATGGAGAAGAAAATATTCCTACTCCCTAGCTACCATACATGACTTAAGTCACGGGTAAATTTGTGAATAAAGGCAGATTTATCTGTTGAGTCTATGTCTCTATTATATCATAAATTGAAATACAAAATGGGGAGTTATCAAGCCCAAAGTAATCAGTCTAAGTTTTCAACACAAGGATGTTATGTGTCCAAAATTGTCCTTATTTGTCTCTTCATTCCCAAGTCATAATATGCGAATAATTCATATTTTAAATCACATCGAAAAAGTTGGTAACGGTATAGTGAATGTGGCTGTAGATATGGCTTGCATACAAGCGCAAGCAGGTCATGAGGTAGCAGTCGTTTCTCATGGTGGAGAATATGAGGAAATACTTGCTCTTTATGGTGTTAAACACTACCAATTGAATCAAACAAGAAGACTAATATCCCTGAGCAAAGCGGCTGTGCGTTATCGAGCAATTGTAAAAGAATTTCAGCCCGATATTGTTCATGCCCATATGATGACAGGCGTGATAATAGCAAAGTTTTTAAGATTTGGGTCTAAGTATAGTTTAGTTTCTACAGTACATAATGAATTTCAGCGTACAAGCGTGCTGATGGGTTTAGCTGATAAGGTGATTGCCGTCAGTCAAGCTGTGCAAGCGTCCATGTTGCAGCGCGGTATCCCTGAAAATAAGTTGCAGGTGGTATGCAATGGTCCTTTAGGTAGTCCTCGCAATCGTCAATTACAAGAGTATTCACCAATACAATTACAACAGCCTGCCATTGTTACCATAGCTGGGATGTATAAGCGTAAGGGCATTGTTGAGTTAATTGCTGCTTTTGACCAAATCGCTGTAGATTTTCCGCAAGTGCATCTTTATTTAGTTGGAGACGGACCTAATCGCTTACTATTTGAGGCACAAGCGCGAGAAACATCTGTAGCAGAACGCATTCATTTTGAAGGTTTCCAACCCGAACCTCAATGTTACCTATTATCAAGTGACATCTTTGTACTAGCTTCACATCAAGATCCTTGCCCTCTTGTACTTTCAGAAGCTCGTGAAGCAGGTTGTGCTATTGTTGCCACTCAGGTAGATGGGATTCCAGAAGCATTAGATGATGGGCAAGCTGGTATTTTGGTGCCACCGAAAGATAGCAATACTTTAGCAAAAACATTGACGCAATTGTTAAGTCATCCAGATTTGCTGCAAAAGTGGAAACAAAAAGCAATTCAAAACTTAGACAGGTTAAACGTTGCTCGCGTTCATCAGGAAACACTGTTCGTGTATAATGAGTTGCTCAATCACCCAAATCAGAGCGAATACGCAGGTACACAGAGCAGTGAGAGAGAGCTTCTCAGGAATACAGGAGAAAAGAGAACGGGGTTTATTAATTCATAAACATGAATTATAACAACGGATTAATACTTAGGACAAGAATCAATTCACGGCAGTACTCAGTTGAGGCGTCTAGCGCCAACTTGTCCTAACAACTTTGGCGGTAGCTATAAGTGTGTTGACATGAATAAACACAACTTTGTAGTCACAGGTTGTTAATGGTTATTATTTAGTTAGTAGTATGCTTCTGAGTCAGTTAACATTTGTGTATATATTGAGGTTTTATTAGCTTAACCTACTCAATGCAAAGGAGCTACACGGTTAATTTTATAGCTATTGCGGATTTGCTTTAATATTGGTTCCAACCTTGAATACTGCTCTTGGGGTACGGCATCGGTATAAATGGAAACTTTGTTGCCACGCTGTTGGATGAAGCTGTTGGCCCTGAGTCTACCCTTCATATCTTTGACGGTGAGTGCTTGGCTCCAATTGATTTCCACTCTCCCATTAGCAAGCTGTATGGGCTGCTCCATTCTGAAGTCTAAGCCTGATTTTGAACCAAAAGAGTGATTAAGGGATTTTTTTAAAAAATCGCTTAACTGCTTCTTATTTAATTTAGGTGACCAGGATAAGATCTCGATGTGGATGTAAGCAAGGGTATTCGGACTCTTATCCAGCCAGGATAAAAGTGTATGGGTTGGCTCGATTGTCTTTCTTATTATCCACCCGTGGGGGAAGCTGATTGAGAAAAGACCAGTGTTGTAAGTGTAAGTTTCCAGATTGCTAATTTCGACTTGCGGAAATCTATCAATTCCAATTCCTGAGTTTTGAGGAGATTCACTGTTGAGATCTCTGGGCGTGCTAGGACTAGCTTGACTTGTGGGTGCTGAGTTGCTATTGGAGTCACTAGATAATGTCGGTTTGTTAGAGTGATTAAGAGGAGATTCACTATTAAGATCTCTGGGCGTGCTAGAATTAGGTTGACTTATGGGTGTTGAGTTGCCAGTGGAGTCACTAGATAATGCCGGGTTGTTGGTGGAGTGATTAAATAGTACCGCTCGCAGTACTATAAATTGAAACCACAGCAATATCGGGCAAACTATTATACCTGCCACAGCCCATCCTCTTTGATGAGCTTTAAAATCTTCAAGACTGCGCCATGGACGGCTTTTCCACGCCCAAATGTTACCTTTAGCACCCAGGATAAAAAGCATTGGTATATTAATCACCGGAATAAAGGATATTAACCCAATCCAAACTTGATTAGTAATACTCCAGTAAGGTGATAGCAAAAACGCTCCCCAGTTCCACTTTTGGATTTCATGCGGCACAAGCGTAGAAGTATTGAATGTGCCACCGCCTCCAAGCCAATTTAACCCTGAAGTTGGAGTTCGTATAGGCGACATGAGGGTTGTCTGTGATTGTACAGGGTGTGTACCACTGCTTTGTGAAAGTGGTACGAGGTTAACACCAGCAGTCATTGATTGCAAAGCATCAAGCATTTCCCTGGCAGTGACATAGCGATCATTTGGATTGTTAGCGATCGCTTTATCCAGCAATGTCCTCAAACTAGGACTGATATTCGTTGCGTATTGATGCCAAATAATGTTTTCACTTTTAAAATCCCGTAGCTCACGTGGCACTTTTCCCGTCAGTAGATAAATTATCGTTAGTCCTAAACTGTATAAATCACTGTTGTAAAGAGGTCTGCCAGCTGCTTGTTCTGTCGGCATATACCCTGGTGTCCCAACAATAATTGAGTTTGTCGGATTACCTTGTGAATTCGCCACTGTACCCATTGATTCTCGCACGGCACCAAAATCGATTAATACTGGTACGTTATCTGAGTCGCGCAGAATCACATTGTCTGGCTTGACATCTCGATGGATCATTTGTCTGGCATGCACGTATTTGAGGACATGTAACAGATTCTTAAGTATTTCTACAACGACAATTTCATTTAAAGGTCCATGAGAATGAACCTTATGAGTCAGTGTTTTCCCTTGAATATATTCTTGAACTAAATAAAACTCACCTTGTTCGGAAAAATAGGCATATAATTTAGGAATTTGATTGTTGTCGTTTCCCAAATCCTCTAAAATTATGGCTTCACGCTGAAACCTATCTTGAATCATCCTGTAAATCTCAGGATCGTTGGTAATAGGCTTGAGTTGCTTAATGACACAGAGACGACCAGATGGCAAATGTGTATCTTGTGTTAGGAAAGTTTTGCCAAAGCCACCTTCTCCAATAACTTTTACAATCCTGTAACGATTGTTGAGCAGAGTTTGTAACATGAAGTACTAATTCCCTCTGTATAGTTGGGTTTTAAAAGTATATAAAATTATCAGTATAATAAAATTAATCACCCAGGTTGCTAAGAACGGTATATGTGATGGTTGGTGAGGCAGCACGCTCATCAATATCTTACGCCCTTTAGTTGAGAGCAAATCCAGAAGGGGCAGTTGGTAATAGGGATTGAGAATAGAGAATAATTTTTTCCCATTACCTATCAGCAGCCAGCGTCCATGTAAATAGCAACTTAAGTTAATATATGGATTCCGGAAAATTGCTAAAACTGAATTAATGTTAGTTGAAATTAAATAAGCTATCAGGGAGCAGTACCGTACGAACTTAATTATATAAATATTTAACAGGTCTAAGCCCAACCCTTAAAATTAGTATATGCCGAGCTAATACTACTAACAGCTGAACTCTTGATATAATGTTAAAAATATGACTACTTCTTTTTCTCAAGTACGTAAATCCGAGCGGACAACGTGTATGATGACTTGTATTAGATGGGTAGGGGAATTGCCTTAATGAGTCATGCATTTCTGCGTTTGAGTTCCAGTAATGGAGAATCACCTTACTCACTCCCGACGACTGGTGAAGTCGTGATTGGGCGCGAACCCAGTTGCCAAATTGTTTTGAATCCCGATACATACAAAATGGTTTCGCGGCGTCATGCTACCGTTTGCTCATCTCAAACGCTTGACGGCAGAATCAGCTTTTTGCTTTGTGACTTGAATAGTGCGAATGGGACTTATTTGAATGGATTACGTTTGAATGGTTGTCAAGAATTACACACGGGCGATCACATGACTTTTGGTAATAATGGACCAGAATTTATTTTTGAGTACCAAGTCTCTTCCTCATCAACCATGATGGAACAAACTGCAGTCAATTCCAATCCAACTCCAGCCTCAGCAGTTAATAAAGTCTTGCACAATTCAGATGATAATGCCAGCTGGTCACAAATGCTTCCCATTATTTCTCATCCAAGAGATTTCACTCGCAAAACTTACTTACTGCCAGGAATTATCACAGTCGTATTCGTGGTACTGTTGTTCTTCGTTCAGGGTTTGTTGTACCAGCTATTATTGGGAGCTTATTTAGCAACTGCTGCATTTTACTTTATTTATCAGTTGTGTGGTAAGCCTAAGCCTTGGTGGGTACTAACAGCTGCTGCTATTATAACTCCTGTACTTTTAAGCAGTCCAGTACTAACAGTATTTATTTTCGTATTTCGAGATATTCTTCCTGGAAACATACCCAATAACATAAGTTCTATATCCTTTCCAGAATTATTTGTCCGATTCTTTTTCGGTGCTGGGTTGTTGGAGGAATTACTCAAAGCATTACCAATTATTGGATTTTACTTTATAGGTAGAAAAATATCATCACCCAAGCGCGAACGCATTGGCGTTTGCGAACCCCTAGATGGAATTTTACTAGGAGCAGCTTCAGCAGTTGGTTTCACTCTTTTTGAGACTCTAGGTCAGTATGTGCCCGGTACGATCGCAGCACACATTGCTCAACATATGGGGGAAGAGGCTGGGTTACTAGCAGGGTTACAACTGCTCATTCCGCGAATTTTAGGTGAAGTGGCAGGACATATGGCTTGGAGTGGTTGGTTCGGGTACTGTATTGGCTTAAGTGTACTCCGACCGCGTCAAGCTTGGCGAATTTTAACACTAGGTTATTTCAGTGCGGCTTTACTCCACAGTTTGTGGGATAGCAGCGTTGGGTTAGCGAGTTCAATGGGAATTTTGGTCTTAGGATTATTGATGTTGATCGGAGGATTGTCCTACGCTTTATTAGCTGCCGCAATTGTCAAAGCACGCGCTTTGTCACCAACGCGATCGCAAAATTTTGCTACTCGCTTTTTATAAGTTTTGTAGTTCTTTCCATCTTTGT
Organism: Rhizonema sp. PD38; assembly: GCA_029379285.1. Classification (GTDB taxonomy): domain Bacteria; phylum Cyanobacteriota; class Cyanobacteriia; order Cyanobacteriales; family Nostocaceae; genus Rhizonema. The sequence goes on along the minus strand of JAQYWP010000032.1, from coordinate 7,136 downwards.
CGTAATTGGTGTAAGTTCGGAGCAACACCACCATAACGCCAGCTTACATAGGCTTTGCTAATTTCATTTACGATCTGGGCGGTTGCTGTTGAGTGATGCTGGTAAGATACTCTGGCATAATCTAAAGGTGTTTGTGCTGGATGTTTGCTTAAACCTTTTCGTGCTGACCATCGCAGCATTTGTTGATAAAGGCTTTCCATTGGTGGTAGTTTACTTATGACTCGGTGATGTCGCCATTCTCGCCATCGCCCCCAACCCAGCCAACTTAAAAAAGCCAACGCTGTTACGAAAAGAAATCCAGTTAAAATACCGGATATCCCTTGAGAGAATAAAGAAAAAAACCAAGAGAAGGCTCTGGCGATCCAGCTAAATGCTGTTTCAAACAGGCGATTAAGTAATCCTGTGACAGGTGAGGGCAACCACCCAGCAATCCAATTCCAAAAGGAGTGTAGAACGCTAAAAGTTTGAGAATCCTCTATTGAAGGAGGAATAAGGGGATGATTGGGAATGGGGTCAAAAGTAAACCAGCCATACTTAGGGAAGTACACTTCTGTCATGGCGTAGGCGTCTGTGTTGCGAACGACATACATTCCCGTGAACGGATTGAATTCTCCCGGACTAAACCCCGCAACTAACCGCGCTGGAATACCAATCGAACGCAGCATAACTGTGAGAACAGTAGAAAAGTGGTCTGGATAGCCTCCTTGATTCTTAAATAAGAAAGCTTCAACTAAGTCTTCGTTTTCGCTTAAATAAGGTAGTGAGAAGGGATTGTCAGGAACGTTGTAGTGTTGCTTTAGATACTGAGCTAAATAAAGAGCTTTTTCATACGGAGAATCAAGAGTTTTGTTTGACTTTCCTACCCGATCTGGGTTGTAGTTGGCTAAAATTTCTTCAGTACGTTCCCTGACTTTCTCGGCAATTTCGCTCTTAATTTGCAGATAGTAATTTTTAATATTTTGTGAATATCTCGTTTCAGCTTGTGCCAACAAAGTCTGATCGCGTGTGGGAACTTCCGAAATGACGGTATAGGTTAGACCTTCTGATAATTCTACAGGCGATCGCAAACCACCTTCTGTATCGACAGCAACTACTGGTGTCGGAAAGTAAATTTCTTTAGGATAAGCTAAAGTGGGAATCAAATTGGGTAATTCTGACACTACTGTGTAGGTTTGTACAACCTCTTTCGTGGGAGTTGCGATCGCAGGCTGTGGAAGAAATATTTGGTAAGACCAAGGCTCTCGCTTGAGGGTTTGAACTTGTGAGGAGCGAGAAATTTCCCATCCCTTACCCGTGTAGCGGTCAAAAGCCAGCACCCGCCAGAAACCCAAGCCTTGCGAGCGTACCCGCATCACAACTTTAGGTTTCATCTCTCCCCTGAAATTTTGATTAATTTGATTGTTAAAACCGTAATAAAAGCTATTATCGGGCTGTCCGTCCTTGCCCGTTCGGGAGCTTCCTTTACTGCTTCCATCTCCTTTGCTGGCACTACCTTGATGGACATAACCGGGGTTAAGCACACTGCGTCCGGTAAAACCACCTTTCACCTCAATTGGAGAACTCATCGGAAACGTCCGTAGTTGATATCCCGGTACACGGGGCAAAACTGCAAAAATTGCCAACCCCAATCCTACAATCAAAAAGAAATTAAAAATTAAAAATTTTTAATTTAAAATAGAGTTATCCCTCTTTTTCAATTTTTCATTTTTAATTTTTAATTCTTCCAAGCCGAGTCGAGAACGATAATCTAATACTAAAGTCGGTAGAGCGATCGCTAAAAATACTAGTAGCATTGGCGCAAACTCTAAGGTTTGACTCAGGGTAGCGGCAATACCAAGCAATATCAGCCCTATAACTATCGAATGCCCTAAATCTTTACGACGGGGCACATCAAAACTGTGTAACACTTGTAGTTGAATCAACAACTCTGCCAAGGCAAGCCGTGTATCGTTGAGTTCCCCAAACAAATGCCCAAAGAAAGCGCCCAGAGAGGCTAACATTCCGATAGAGATGCAGAATTTAGCCGAGATATTCTGCTCCCGTCGATGAGAGTAACTCCAAACTGTACCCAATACACTCATCGGCGCTGCCCAAAGACTGGATTTAGTCCCAGCAGCAATATCTGTTGCTACTATTCCCACAATTACCAAAGCTAGCACCAGCACTCGCAAGGTTATTGAATCTTCAGCTTTCATCTTGGGCGATAAATACATGTTTCGCTGCCAGCGATTCCATGTAGGAAGATGCCAACGCCAATTACTCCTGGAAAAGTTAAACATAGCTGTGAGAAAGCAGCAAATGAGTTTGTGTATAAAGACGTTGAGCAATATCCCCCATACGTTAGTACGGGGGATATGCGTCTTCATTCGACATTTATAACACAAACGCTACGGATAACACTTGTGAGTCAAGAAACACAACTTAAATCGTTGTACTGATTGACACGCCCACAATTCCCCCTTGTTGGATTGTGTCGGTCATGACCTGTCATTTTTCAATTCTGATGACAAGTCGTTTCCTGCTCAGATCTGCTTTCTGTAGAAGCCACAAGCACACTTGCTGTGGACAGACTCCGCAGGCAAGTGTTTTCCTAATAACTGCTTTTTTTTAAATTGGATAAGTTTCAAAACCAGGATCGTCATTAATGAATGCTAGCGATGGTAATTTGAACTACATCGTGGGAATAATCGCAAACAAAAGCGGCGGTTGATCTACGGATGTTAGCTCAACTTCCAACAGATAAGTCTGGTTGAGTTGCGTGCAGCGTAATTCTACGCTCAAGCATCCCGGACTCGAACACTGCGCCACGACTTGGGAGTTCTCTCCCTTCAGTTTTAAAATCCCTTTAGTGGGAAACTCAGCGCGAACTCGTAGTGTCGGCTGAGTCTGTGATGGATGTTCTACTTTCAAGGTGAGAACACCCACATTCGTTAACCATTGTCTTTCTACTACTGGATGAATAGCAGAAACTGATACAGTCAGATTTTCTAGCAACTGTTTAGCTGCTATCAACGACAGCGCCATTTGTTGAGGCGGTTGTAAATCTGAGTAATTGTTTTGTGAATCCAACATCGTTTCTGAAGTATCTGTGTTTCCAGACCGATAGGGCAGCCTTAGCACTAATCCTGCTAAGTCATTCAGTGCTTGAGAGTCATTTGGGAAAAAGCTCTCTACGACCTGAACTAATTTTGCGCCTAAGGGTTGGGGAGATATCAGCAATGCTTGACATTTGTCAAGCAACTGTTGGAATATCTTTTCCGGCAAATGAATCGGCAGATTAAGCTTGGACTGCTGAGCCGCCCAAACCCAAACTGGAACTAATGCCATCGATAAATTGTCTACATAGTCGGGATAATCTACTAATTGAGACTCCCAAGGAAACAAGGGTGGGTGGTTTTCAATGTGGATCTGTAACCGACGTTTGAGGACGGCTTGGAAACGTTCTTGCACAGTAGGAATTTCTCCTAGTTGAGATAAATGGGGCTTTCCTTCCAACTCTTGCTTACTGCTCTTGAAAGCATCAGCGGCTGCGGCAGGTTTTTTTACCCCGTCAATGCCCTCACAGTTGCCAGAGATCTGTCCGTCGGTATCGGCATTTATTGCTAACAACCAAGTGAGTAACTGGTACTGTAAGGATTCTGAGTCACTATTCATGAGTAGATGTATCTGATCCGGATACTAGGGAGTTACGAATCTCCCAAGCTTGTTCCAGAATTTTAAACCACCTTTTTTGTAATTGTGCCATTGACAACCCTAAAATTTTGGCAATTTTTTCGTCAGGTTGTCCTTGTTGTTTTAAATCAAGTAAAGATCGATGTTTTTCGTCAAGTTGTTCTGTATAATTATCCCATTGTTGAGGAGTCAAACCCAAATTCGTCCGCAAATCTGCTTCCAACCACTCATGAACTAACTCCCAACGATGTAACAGCGCAAACCGAATAAGATGGTATTTGAAGCGCTGCTGTAGGTAATCCCGTTGACGAGGAGTTAAACCCAAAATGGACTCGATTTCCTGCGCCGAGAAATCCTGGAGACGGAGAGCAAAGTAATCAGCACAATCAGATTGTTGCCGTTCTTCAAGATAATTAACTAATTCCGAGACTACTACAGAACGCAACGTTTCTTCTTGAGGTTCTGGTTCCGGTTGCGTCGCCATTGCCGATCGCAATTGCTGCACTGCTGGTTCTTCCCAAGAACCGTCAGATTCATTACCGCTTCCTTCTGCTGCTTGCTCTATATCGACGCAGGTTTCAGGCGGCTGTTGTTGCGAGAAAGTTTGTGCTCGCAGAATAATCAGTTGCTGCTGACGCCCTGGTAACGGAATCCGTCTCTTAGCATAGCGCTCGGTAAATGCCATGTATTCTGCCAAATCCAACTTAGTCCGGGGGCTATATGTGGCATCTAGTTGGTTCTCTCGCCGGAAAGCGTTCAGCGCTTCTAAATAAAAATTCTGTAGAAAATCTTCAATAATAACGAGCCGCCCTTGATAGCTTAATTGCCTCTGAGGAGGATTAATGTAGCGATAAATAATCGCGCTTAGCGTACCGTGTAATTCCGTCCTGCCTCGAGATGAGCCTAACTCATGATACCTCAGACACTGTTGCAGTCTATGCTCGGCTAGAGAAATTGCGGATTTTTCTACAGTACCAGCAGCCTGGATACGTTTACTCTCATTGCAAATCCGATTGACTTCAGCAGCAATGCGCATTGCTACTTCTTGGCAATTGTGTTCTCGAGCTTTTGTCGATCTTTGAAGCTCCTTGTACAGGAGTTGAAATATCGCCTCCACGCCGATAGAACTTACTCCCTGAATTGTTGTGGTTGCGGCTAAATTCATATGTCTCGGTTTTAAACAGACCCTAACATAAATACAAACCGTGTGACTGTAAGTATTGGGTAAAGGTTTTTGCGTATAAGCTACAGCTAGGGAAATCCTGCTTCATCAGGATAAAGCTTAGTTTATTCTTCCCATTTGTACGTTTGACTGTCATTACTTTAAAAAAAGTAACAACCTTTACCCACTAAGTATTTCACAGGTCATTATGGATTTACAAGCACAAATTCAATTGCTGATTGACAATGCACCCAAAGATGGTAGTACACCAGAGATTGTCACAGCAATCGCTCCCATTCTCAGCGCGATCGCTTCATCGTTACGCTACACCCAGTATTATATTCTCCGACATTTGGAGTCAGGCTGGGTTATGACTACATTGAGCAACGGTGCAAATCCAGAGTTGGAAAAGCGTGTTATTTATGCTTTCCCTACCATACAGGATGTTCCACCAAGCTCGTCTGCTGGGCTTGACCCTCAGGTAATCCCAGTCCCCATGCCTGTTACCCATATTTTGTTCCAATTATTAGCAATAGAACCCGTAGATAGTATAGTATTTTTTGAGACTTCTGGCACAACAAACAATGCAGTTGAAGTTCAAAGAGCCGAATTACAACGACTTGTTCAAGAACAGCTACAACAAAACCTTTTGCACAATCGGATACCACCTGACATTGCTTAAGAAAATGAGGAGTTATGAGTAAAGAGTCAGGAATAAACATTTTACTTAATATTCCTCATCAATAGCGGACTAAAAAGGCGAGTGGCTTCAATTCCCTCTACTCCTTATCCTCACTTTATCTTTCAGGAGATCCATAAAAATAAATATCCATAAGTCAAACTAGATGTTTAGTCGTAGTCGCGCTCGTGAGCCTACTGTGAATCTTCTGGCAGGCTCGCTTCAAAGCGAAGCTCTCTTGACGCGAAACGAGCCTGTGAGAGTACTCTCACAGGCTCGTTTCGCGGTTGCAGACGCCCCCAAGACCGACGAAGCGCGAAGTCTGCCGGACAGAATCTTCTGGCAGGCTCGCTTCGCGCTTGGCTTGCTGACATACGACCAGATATTTATTTACAAAGCAAGTGCCTTAATAAAGACGACTCAACACATAGTCAGCCATTTCTATCAACGCTTGGCGAGATTCTGAGGGTGGGAGATCCACAAGATGCTCAACCGCCTTATGAGCGTGGTGTGCGGCTAATTCTCGGGAACGCTGAATTCCTTTGCTATCTTTAATCAGCGTGATCGCCCGCTCTAAATCATCAGCTTGTACAAACTCTCGTTCAATCAGCATCTCTAAAGAGGGTATTTCTTCCAAGGCAAATAAAACTGGTGCAGTTAAGTTGCCACTTTTGAGATCCGATCCTGCTGGTTTACCCAAAGTATCTGTCGAACTCGTAAAATCTAGAATGTCATCTACGATCTGGAACGCCAAACCGATGTGACGTCCGTAGCCGTACAAATGCTCAGCAGTTTCTTCAGAAACTTCGCTTAGTAATCCAGCAGCTTTAGAACTGTTGGCAATGATCGACGCACTTTTGTAATAAGTCTTTTTTAAGTATGTATCGATCGACATGCTTGTATCAGAGAGATTTAATCCCTGCTGAATCTCGCCAGTTGCAAGATCCATAATCACTTCTGATAACAACTTGACCACTGCCAAATTGTCCAGGTTTGCTAAGTACCATGAAGATTGAGCAAAGAAAAAATCTCCGGCCAAAACAGCAAAGCGGTTGCCAAACAAACTATGAATCGTGGGAACACCACGCCGCATGTCTGATTCGTCTACCACATCATCGTGGATCAAACTCGCTGTGTGAATCATTTCTGTGATTTCAGCTAAGCGTCGGTGACGAGGCGTGATATCTTTTTCCAGCATTGTTGCTCTTGATATCAATAAGACAATTGCCGGTCTGATACGCTTTCCCCCAGCTCCGAAGAGGTGTTCAGCCGCCGCACAGAGGATGGGGTGGTCGTTATTTCCAACTAGCTGTTTCAGGTTATCCGCTAGTATTAGCAGGTCTGCTTCCACAGGGGCGAAAAGGGAAGTGGCTGGGGTCATGGACGGGCCGACTCTAACTTAAGTTACGAAAATTTACATATCCTATACTCATTCTAAGATAAGCATGTGCCAGCGCAAAGTTTTCCTTAAGGAATCCTCTCAAGAGTGAAACACAGAAGTTCTGTTCTCACAGAAGCCGCAACAGAACAAGGCGCTTAAACAGATTTTGTAGCACAGCAGCTTCCCTTTAAGCATTCATAGCTTTGAGGAATGGGGAAGGAGGGCTTCGGAGAGTACAGGGA
>JAQYWP010000373.1 GCA_029379285.1 Rhizonema sp. PD38 | reverse complement strand
CTATAGGAGGAAGTATCAAATACCATTCATAATATTGTAATATCAAGCACAAATACAAAAGCGAAGATCAAAGAAAACTGCTGTATCTATCAAAAAATTGTTCATTTATCTTTCTATAAGATTTAGTAGGCTTAAGTTCAGAAAGAGTAAAATTCAGATTTCAACATATCCTGGTAGTATCAAGGGCGTTGACTGATGACAGTTACCAGTCATCAGTCAAAGTTCTTTACGTCTCTGAGTGATGCTTAGTTGTAAGAGAAGTTTCTTGTACCTTGACGAAAAACTCATATTAAAAGTAAAACATAAAAGATTCAAAATATAACTTTGCAGTAACTCATGTTTAAACCAGGATATCTTCGATCTGAGATATCTGTATCAGGCTGCCCCTTTGTAAGGGTTGTACATCTACCTCTAGTATTCATCAGAGAAAAACTCCATGATTGACGAAACCCACTCCTATATAACTCTTGGCGGTATTCATGTATCTCGGTCTATCAGTGAAGTCAAGATGGACACTGCGGTGGAAGAGATTTTGTTTTATCTTGATTCTCAACGTGGAGGCTTGCTGAAGAGCAGCTATGAATATCCAGGGAGATATAAGAGATGGGCGATCGGATTTGTCAATCCACCATTGGAAGTTACTTCAAGGGGGAATACTTTCAAACTGACAGCGCTTAATAATCGTGGGGTAGTACTGCTACCAATACTTCTAGAGCGTTTGTGCCTACATTCGCAGCTAGAGGAAGTCACACAAGATGAAAACTGTATTATCGGTTTTGTAAAGGCGGCAACGCAATCATTTACAGAAGAAGAGCGCAGCAAACAACCTTCAGCTTTCACAGTCATTCGTGAAATATTAGATATTTTCTTCAGTAGTGAAGATGAGCATTTGGGACTTTATGGTCCATTTGGTTACGACTTAGTATTCCAGTTTGAACCAATTCCCAAACGCCTCTCTCGTCCAGCCGATCAGCGGGACTTAGTGCTGTACCTACCAGATGAACTGATAGTTGTTGATTACTACGTGCAACGCGCTTATCGGATTCAGTATGAATTAGAAACAGCGCATGGCAGCACGAATCATCTCCCCAGGACAGGTGAATCAGTTGATTATAGAGGCAAGCGTCTTGTTCCGAAGCAAAAGTCCGACCACGAAAAAGGTGAGTATGCAAAACTTGTAGAGGTCGCACTAGATTATTTCCGTCGGGGTGATTTATTTGAAGTTGTTCCCAGTCAAAACTTTTTTGAAGCAACCGAGGAATCACCAAGCACGCTATTTAGAACTTTACAGCACATTAATCCCAGTCCCTACGGTTTCATTTTTAACCTTGGTGGGGAGTATCTGATTGGCGCATCTCCAGAAATGTTTGTCAGGGTGGAAGGCAGGCGCGTGGAAACTTGTCCGATTAGTGGCACTATTACCCGAGGACAAGATGCCCTTGGCGATGCTGAGCAAATTCGTCAGCTACTTAACTCAGGTAAAGAAGAAGCTGAGTTGACAATGTGTACCGATGTTGACCGGAACGACAAATCACGGATTTGTGAGCCAGGATCGGTCAGAGTTATTGGTCGTCGCCAGATAGAATTATACAGTCACTTGATTCACACTGTGGATCATGTCGAAGGTTTAATGCGATTGGAGTTTGATGCCTTAGATGCATTTCTGACCCATACTTGGGCAGTTACAGTGACAGGCGCACCCAAACGGTCGGCAATGCAGTTTATCGAACAGCGAGAGCGGAGTTCCCGGCGTTGGTATGGTGGAGCCGTTGGCTACTTAAGCTTCAATGGTGATTTGAATACTGGATTGATTTTGCGGACAATTCGACTCCAAGATTCAATCGCTGAAGTGCGAGTTGGTGCTACAGTACTTTACGATTCTGTACCAGCAGCAGAAGAACTGGAAACTCTGACCAAAGGTGCGGCTTTATTTGAAACAATTCGCCGTGCCAAACAGTTAGCAGAGTCTGAGGAATGCCTCCCAGGAAAATTGTGCACATGTATCCCAAATTTTGAATCAGGTCAGCGCGTCTTACTGATTGATTATGAAGACTCATTCGTACATACATTAGCTAATTACATTCGTTCTTGTGGTGCGATCGTCACAACACTACGTCATGGCTTTTCGGAATCAGTTTTCGATAGAGAACGCCCTGACTTAGTGGTCTTATCTCCAGGTCCTGGTAGACCCAAAGATTTTCAAGTCCCACAAACAGTAGGTGCCTGTATAGAACGCCAAATTCCATTGTTTGGAGTTTGTCTCGGACTGCAAGGCATAGTAGAAGCCTTTGGCGGAGAACTAGGCGTTCTTGACTATCCCCAACACGGTAAATCCTCAAAGATATTTGTCACAGAACCTCAATCCATTCTGTTCAAAGAATTACCAGAAACCTTTTCAGTTGGTAGATACCACTCGTTATATGCTCTACCGCAAAAAATGCCAACAGAACTAAAAGTCACAGCAATTTCTGATGATGGTGTGATTATGGCGATCGAGCATCAGACTCTTCCAATTGCTGCGGTGCAGTTTCATCCAGAATCCATCATGACTCTAGAAGGAGAAGTCGGTTTAGCAATTATTAAAAACGTGGTGTGTACATTGACCCAAGCAAAAAAGTCAGTCATTGTCAGTTAGAACAAAGGAGTAGGGGCGGGTTTAATTTAGATAACATCTAGGTAGATCCGATATGATGTCAAACCCTCCCTTACAAGAGTTATAATTCTCCCTCTCCCCCTCTAAATTTATGATCGACTCAGTTGTTAGCTCTCGCCACATTCTCGAAGAGATTGTGAGATATAAAAAGCTTGAAGTTGCACAAATGCGGCAGAACTTGCCTATGGTTGCGCTGCAGGAGCAGTTAACTGCGGCTCCGACGCGGAATTTTCTCAAAGCTTTACAGGAAAGTCCCCATAAACCTAGCTTAATTGCTGAGGTGAAAAAAGCATCACCAAGTCGCGGCATTATCAGGGCTGACTTTGACCCGGTGGCGATCGCTCTTGCATATGAAAGAGGTGGCGCTGCTTGTCTATCCGTCCTCACCGATCAAAAGTTCTTTCAAGGCAGCTTTGACAATCTACGTGCTATCAGACAACAGGTGGCACTACCGCTTCTGTGCAAAGAGTTCATCATCGATCTCTACCAAATTTATCTAGCTAGAGTTGCGGGTGCAGATGCTGTACTCTTAATTGCTGCCATTTTGTCCGATGAACAACTTCAGGACTTTTTGCAAGTAATTCACGATTTGGGGATGAATGCTTTGGTCGAAGTCCACACCGAATCGGAACTGGATCGGGTGCTAAGACTGGACGACGTTCGCTTAATCGGGATTAACAACCGAAATTTGCAAAATTTTACGCTGGATGTGACTATCACTTCTTCACTCTTAGCACAGCGACAAGCGCAGTTGCATAGTTTTGGCATTACAGTCGTCAGTGAATCTGGTTTGTATACAAGAAGTGATTTATCTTTTGTGGCAGAAGCAGGTGCGCGTGCCGTTCTGATAGGAGAATCTCTGATAAAACAAACTGATATCGAGCAGGCAGTGCATAATTTGCTAGATGCTCCTGTAGGAGAATAAAGGGAGCAGATGATAATTTGAATCTAGTCTTTCCCCATCAAAACACATTGTTCGGGTTTCATCGCCTGCTGAAAACGCCGACTCTGAAATCCGAACCGATTGAACTCACGTTTATTAAGCCGATTATCGAGTGGAACATTTCCGTTCTGCTAAAACTGCTCAAGTAAGTACAATGTTTAAGGCGAATGGCGAAGGTTTACGTAGTAAAATTACTAGTAGTTAGTAGTAAAAATATCGAATAGCAACACTCAAGAACTAACAATTAACATAATATCCAACAATCAACAATTCCTCAATCAACAACTAACATCCAATAACAATGTCATCAATTTCCCAGCGCTTTCAATCTTTACGAACTCACCACCAGTGCGCCCTGATTCCTTTTATTACAGCCGGAGACCCTGATTTAGAAACCACTAAAGAAGCTTTGCTGATTTTAGATCGCAACGGTGCTGACTTCATCGAACTGGGTGTTCCCTACTCCGATCCATTAGCAGATGGTCCTGTGATCCAAGCAGCAGCAACTCGCGCTTTGCAGAAAGGGACTAAATTAGAACATGTGTTGGAGTTAGTGACAAATGTCAGTCCTAGCTTACAAGCACCCATAATTTTATTTATTTACTATAATCCAATCTTGAACCGGGGCATTAAGTCGTTTTTAGCACAAATCGCTCATGCCGGAGTACAGGGTTTGGTAGTGCCAGACTTACCTTTGGAAGAGGCAGAAGAATTAATCAAAGCTGCTGCAGATTTCGGAATCGATGTCATTTTACTGGTGGCTCCTACAAGTTCCAAAGAGCGGATCGAGGCAATTACTCAGTATTCTCAAGGCTTTATCTATTTGGTGAGTGTAACGGGTGTTACAGGCATGCGCGCTCAAATCCAAGACAGGGTGAAGAATTTACTCACCGAGATGCGAAGCGTCACTGATAAACCGATTGGCGTTGGCTTTGGTATCTCTGGACGCGAACAGGCACGTCAGGTTATGGATTGGGGTGCAGATGCTGTGATTGTTGGCAGTGCTTTTGTCAAACGATTATCAACTGGTAGTCCAAAAGAAGGACTGGAAGCTGTTGAAGAACTTTGTAAAGAACTAAAAGTAGCTATTACGCCAGTACCTCTACAAAAAGTCAGTGTTTAGCACCGAAGCGTATCAGTATACATGACTATCAATGTCATAGCTGTATGTAAGTGTGTAGTATAGAGATTGTCATACTTCACGCTCTTTCATGAAAATGAAAGTAAAAGTAATTTATTAGTCAGAGGGTTTTAACCAGTGGTAAGTACACCAGACATAAAAAATGTAGCATCTTCAACTCAAGTTCCTGATTCTTTAGGGAGATTTGGACAGTTCGGGGGTAAGTACGTCCCTGAAACCTTAATGCCTGCATTAAGTGAGTTGGAAACAGCGTTTCATAAGTATAGCAACGATCCCAGCTTCCAAACCGAAATGCAAGGTCTCATGCGAGACTACGTGGGAAGACCTAGCCCATTGTATTTTGCCGAACGGCTAACATCACATTATGCCAGACCTGATGGGACAGGAGCACGAATATATCTAAAGAGGGAAGATTTAAATCATACAGGTGCTCATAAAATTAATAATGCTTTGGCTCAAGTATTACTGGCAAAGCGAATGGGCAAGCAACGCATTATTGCCGAGACTGGTGCTGGACAACACGGAGTCGCAACTGCGACTGTATGCGCTCGGTTCGGCTTGCAATGCGTGATCTACATGGGTGTCCAGGATATGGAACGGCAATCCCTGAACGTGTTTCGCATGCGGCTGATGGGAGCAAAGGTGCAACCAGTAGAAGCTGGTACTGGAACTCTCAAGGATGCCACTTCCGAAGCTATCCGAGATTGGGTCACAAATGTGGAGACAACTCACTACATTTTGGGTTCTGTGGCTGGACCTCATCCTTATCCAATGCTAGTACGTGATTTCCATAGAATTATCGGTCAGGAAACACGCACTCAGTGTCAGGAGAAATGGGGAGGACTACCAGATATTCTCTTGGCTTGTGTTGGTGGTGGTTCCAACGCGATCGGACTGTTTTTTGATTTTTTGAATGATGCATCTGTACGTATCATTGGAGTTGAAGCGGCAGGTGAAGGCACTAATACTCAAAAGCACGCAGCAACTCTAACACTAGGAAGAATCGGTGTATTACACGGTGCTATGAGTTATTTATTGCAAGATGATGATGGTCAGGTCATTGAAGCGCATTCAATTAGTGCAGGGCTTGATTATCCTGGTGTCGGTCCGGAGCATAGCTATCTTAAAGATATCAAGCGTGCTGAATACTACAGTGTTACAGATGCTGAAGCATTAGACGCATTCCAGCGTGTGGCGCAGTTAGAAGGAATTATTCCAGCGTTAGAAACTGCTCATGCTTTCGCTTATCTAGATTCGCTTTGTCCACAGCTTGATGGCAGTCCCAAGATTGTGATCAACTGCTCTGGTAGAGGCGATAAGGATGTACAAACAGTTGCCAAGGTTTTGAGTTATTAGTCATTTTTCACTCTTCTTTGGTTCTGCGTAATTAGTAAGTTAATACTCATTGGATTAATTATTCCCTGAGTAGAAAATAGCAGGGGGTTTAGGTTGTGAGATGAGTATTTATTATGTGTGCTGGTATCGGCAGTTCATGAGGGGTACTTAAAAATTACTCTGAACCAAGGACTTTGGATAAATCACAACTAACCACTAACAACTAACTACTAATAATATGATTGCTGTCACTCCTCCAATTGAGAACATTCCCCAGACTTCTGATTCTGATTGGTCTGCTTTGTTGCAACAATTACTCGACAGGCGCTCGCTCTCGGTTGCCCAAGCAGGCTCTCTGATGCAAGGATGGCTGGCATCGGAGATTCCTCCAGTCCTATCAGGCGCGATTTTGACAGCAATTCAAGCAAAAGGAGTGTCAACAGAAGAATTAGTCGGCATGGCTGGTGTGTTACAATCACAGTTGACACAAGGACAAGAAGACACGCATTTATCTGCTACCTCTTCACTCAGCACTCTAATTGACACCTGTGGAACAGGAGGAGACGGAGCTTCAACCTTCAATATTTCTACGGCTGTTGCTTTTGTTGCTGCTGCTGCTGGGGTGAAAGTTGCTAAGCATGGCAATCGTTCCGCATCGAGTAAAGCTGGTTCTGCTGATGTGTTAGAAGCTTTAGGCATCAATCTCAACGCCAGTGCGGAGAAAGTCAGATCCGCAGTTGATGAAATTGGCATCACCTTTTTGTTTGCTCCTGGATGGCATCCAGCACTCAAAGCAGTTGCCGCTTTGAGGAAAACTTTGAAAGTACGTACCATTTTTAATCTGTTGGGTCCTCTAGTCAATCCGATGGCACCAACAGGGCAGATTATTGGTGTGTACGATCCATTGCTGGTGGAAACAATAGCTAAAGCTTTGTCACAACTAGGAGTTCGTCGTGCGATCGCTGTGCATGGAAGAGAGCGGTTAGATGAGGCAGGATTAGCAGATTTAAATGACTTAGCTATCGTTGAGAATCAACAAGTGCATTGTATGGTACTTAATCCGACTGAACTCGGTTTGACTCTTGCACCAACAGCAGCCTTAGTCGGTGGAGATGTGCTTGAAAATGCGGAAATCTTAAAGGCAGTACTACAAGGTAAAGGTACTCAAGCGCAACAGGACGTAGTCGCTTTAAACGCCGCGCTTGCTTTAGAAGTCGGCGAGGCGATTGATGGAACCACTGATATTTTAGAACGATTTGCTACTGGTATTGCCACTGCTAAGGAAATTCTCCAAAGCGGTGAAGCTTGGAAAAAGCTAGAACAGCTAGCAAAATTTCTGAATTAGTTAGTGGTTAATGGTGAGATCAGTCCTGTTCAAGGGAGCGTCTCCCCTTGGGAGAAGGCGGGTTTCCTGCCGTAGGGAACTGGCGTTAGCGAGGCACGAGCGTCACCCGAAGGGTTAATAGTTAATGGTTAGGAGTCGCTAACAGAAACTAACAATCAACAATTAACAATCAACAATTAACAATCAACCATACAGAGGTTAAAATTCCATGATTGTAGTTATTAAAGGTGGCACACCTGCTGAAGAAGTGACTCGGATCGCCTTAGAATTGCACCAAACTTGGGGAGTCACAGTAGAAAAAAGCGTCGGTGAACACAAGGTTATTCTCGGTTTAATTGGTGATACTGCTACCTTGGATCGGATGCAAATTCAGA
>JAQYWP010000372.1 GCA_029379285.1 Rhizonema sp. PD38 | reverse complement strand
TAATTCCTTGGATCGAAGGAATCAACTTTGCCATGCCTTCGACAAAGGTATTGCTACTGTTAATTGAGAGTCCAGGCTGAATACAAATGGATGTATTAACTAATCCCTTACTTTTCAAAAATGATTCAACTATTTCAGCAGTAACTCTACCTTGAGCAGTGTCAGTAGCAATTAATAAATGATTGTCTGGTACACCTTGCGCTATTTTATCATTGTACAAACCATATATACCATTTCATTCTGCACTAGCTTCTCTAATTTGTGCAACATCAGTATCATCGTATAGTTTATTCTCTGCTCTATGTTTCAAAGTCTTAATAATATCTGAAACATCTTCATAATACTGGCTAACTTCGTCATAAGGGAGATTTGCTGTCTCGTTAATACGACGTTTCCAATCCTTTTCGTTTCTTTCCTGAATTTGATTAGTTAGCAAACTTGTACCCACAGTTGAAATTACAAGTCGAGGCATATAATGAAACTCCTAAATAGCTTTGTATATTCAAAAACTAAGATTCTCCTTTATTCTTGTATACTAGATACCGTGCGCCATAACCTAAATACCGACGTGTTAGCTCTAGCCAAATGGAATTTAAATCATCACTTCTCGCATCTCTGGCAATTTTATCAGCAATAATTTTGATGTCTTTATCAATGTTATGGATAATTTTTTGTGCTAATGAATTTTTACCCCTCCCCCACTTTTTATCTCGACCTATTTGATAAAATAAAAAGTTTTTAATAACTTCTGTACTATCAGTGGTATCGGCAACTCGAAGTAAATTACGAAATTGAGACTCTTCCAACTCGCCGTAAGAACTTCTATCATCTAAGGCGGTTTGGATAGCAGTTACTAACTTATCCTCAGCTAGACGGATTCCTTTCTGAATTTTGAGTTGTTTTTGTTGTTTAGATGGTTCACTCATACTGCATTCTCACGAAATACTAGATGAAAATCATTACAAACTAACACTTGCCCGAAGCCTTCACAGGTGCGATCACCTATACCTGTTAACTCCAATTTAGCTAAATCTTCATACCATTCATTTGGTTGAGTAGTACTAAATAAATATATTGCTCCTTTGTTAGTCATCAGTTCCACATCTTTCATCAATCCCCACGCAGCATTCCAACCAGAACGGTAATCATAGCTGTTGTAAGTAGCTTCAAGTTTCAGAGGTGCTTCAACACCTGTAAACTGTTGTAACATAGTAGCGGAAACTACAGTAGTGCGTCGCCACTGTTCAGTCAGGATAGCATCTGCTTGTAAATCTAAGGTAAAATACATAACATCACTCGACAATTCTTTGAGAGGAGAACCAAAAATTTTATTCCACTCCAGCCAACGTTTGCGAAGAGAATGAGTAAATTCTTTGACTTTATCCTCTACATTTGGTTTAGTATCTTCAGGCGGTTTTGCCTTAATTTCCACTTTTCCCAATCCTCGTGAAGTCGAACCACCCAAGCGGAAGTCGTAACGACGGGCATGAATAAATTGCCATAAAGCATCTGCTAAAGCATCTGTAACTACAATTGCTGAACTGTAAATTACGGGTTTTGGGTTTTTACCTTTGGACTCAGATTCATTGAGCACTTCAATACTGTAGAGTATTTCTTCCTCAGCCGTTGCTCGTCGTCGATTGATTCCTACCCGTGTTAACAGCCGTTTATTAACCTCGTGTTTATAATATTCTTCATTGAGTTGGCTGTAAAAACTAATGCCAGGAGTATCAACTCGTTTCCCATCTGTTGGGCAGTTTGGATCATAGGGATAACCATAACCTTCGGCACAAAAGCGATCAATTAAAGTATCAAAAACACCGTTGTTCTCTGGCTTAAAACCCGATCTATTTTTAGAACTGAGTGCAGTAGCAGGTAAAACCCTAATATCATCTTGAATGACAATATCGTTATGACTTCCTAGTACAGCAGGATAGGCATGTTGAAAAATTGCAGGTTCATCACCCAGAAATAAAGCTTGAAAGTCACCGCCATTTTCTGCGAGATTGGTTGACTGATGATCAGACTGCTGTAATATTTGAGCAGCAACTGCTCCGCGAATCACGGTTCCTGGAATATAATCTTCAACTTCACTAACTGAACCGCCTGGTTTCTGTCGTGCGATCGCCAGAGGAGACAAAGCCTTAATTTGCAGTTGAATTTGCTTCATAGCTCTCCTTTTGCCAAAAACTGCCACACCTTTTCATCAACTTCTATTTTTGGTAGTTCCCAATGTAGCCATCCCAAACCCGCAGACTTACTTCCCCCCAGTGCATGAATGTGTTGCAAACCAGCCCAAATCAATACTGGGGCATAATCTGGTTGTTGGGGTTTTAGGCTTGGTTGAATGAGAATGTTACCTTCAAATCTAAGTTGAGCATTTACTGGAGATGTTTCGAGAAAGTAGAGTTTTTTCTCCTCTGCAGTGCGGCGACGACGATTAATTGTTACACCGGGACGCAAAACTTCAGGTAAGTTATCTGGATCTTCCGTGCAAATCAAGTCCTCAATAATAACTCGTGATGGTAAAACAGGATCGCCAAAAATCTGGCTAATTAAACAGTGATATGTTTCGTTATACCCTGGCAATTCATATTCACTGCGTTGGAATTTTATAGGTGCATCTGCTCTATGAATCACCATTTTCTTAGCAATAGGGGATTCAGATATCGCCCATTTCAAAGCTCTAGCTATTTTTTCGCACTCATGACGCAAACGCCCTTTAAATTGAGAAGCAGGAATCAGCAAATTTCTTTCTGAATTACGGACGATTGTTTTGTCAGCCAGTACTCCGGAAGCACCACCCGCACCTACACATAACGTAGTATCAATCACTGCTGTAATTCTCATGGGTTCAACTAAATTTGGCTTCGATAGTGATTGTAAAAAAATCATGCATCTACCTCCAAGGATGAAATCGACGCTTTAGCATCAGATAACTGAATAAAATCATACAAATCCACTATTTCTCGCCAGATAGTTTCATATGCAGGATCTTCTGGATGAAGTGGATCGAGCTTGCCTGAATCATACATCCAAGGGGCTATATTACCTTCATTAGTCTTTGCTTTACACCAAGCATCTTCAAACTGTTTTTTTAGTAATTCTGACTTATCGCTTTTAAGTCTGGAGCGGAAATAAAGATAATTGAGAATAGCTGTACGCTTGCCCGATTCTAGGAAGCTGCGAATTTGGTAGATTTGTGATTTGGGAAAATTAACTTCTTTCAAAGCTTCAACTACTTTGAGTAATCCCCCTAATTCATGTAGAGTATAAGGAGCAGCATATAGCCTCAGTTTTGCTCCACGCTCTTTTGTTAATGCCTGCTTACGGAAATCTTTAATATTAGATGAAATCATAGTAACAGATTTCATGGTTAAAAAATCTACTATGCCGCCACCGTAACCGACATTTGTAAGCTTTTTCCCACGTTGCTTAGCTGACTTGAGTAACTGTTCAAAGAGATTCTGGGCGTAGTAAACGGGAGTGTTGTAAGCAGTAATCAATACCCCACTAGATGTACTCAATTCACATTGAGAAGATTCTGTATTTTGCCAAGAGTAGCGATGACACTTACTAAAGTCTATTGGTTTTTCCGATGACTTAACCCGATAATCTCTTTTAATTTCTACATTTTTGCCTTGTATATTTACTAAAGAAACTTGTCTAAGGAGGATTTGCTCAAACTGTTCGCTAATCATCTTGGCAATTTCTAATGCTTTATCTGCTGGCACAATCAAGATAATGTCATCGCCTCCAATGGTGAGGATTTCAAAGGGATGAATGAAAGTACCATTTTTGTGTGATGATTCTGACTTTTTAATATTTGTTAGTACACGTGGCTGAAGATTATATGCCAAGGCTTGATAAACAGCATATTCTGTAGCTAAGCTAATATCGTAACTAAATTCTTGATAATCCTTAGCAGTAGGTATATTTTTTTGAATATAGCCGCCCGTATTGTTGCCATCAGCATATATATAGGCAATAAATCCATTACTAACATTGCCAATCTCTGTTAAAGATTGAGGAATGTTAACTTGATCAAGTTGGTAACTTCCGCAGTATTTATGACGCTGTTCAGTGTTTTCGCTCAAAAATTCCTCAAATTTATCAACCCAACCTTCAATTATTCCTGCTTCCCACTTTAGCCCAGTATCTTTATACCATTGAGGTGGTGCAGAAAATCCTGTTTTCGCTCGATCACCTACCCGTCTTTTCCGTGCAAAAGTTTCAGAAAAATAAGGTTCTCCAGGAAGTTGGTTTGCTTGAGTAATAGTGCTACGTTGCTCTCCTTGATCTCGTTTTAGATAAGGATGGGTTTCAAACATCGGTGGATAGCGGCGAGTATGGCGATTTTCAAAGTCATTTCCACTGCGACGCTGATTGAAAAGAACTGCTAATTTCGTAGTTAATTCGTTAAAACTCTTCCGATTTTTAAAATTATCAAATCTCTCTGATTTATCTTTTATTTTACCATAATAAGCCTCTATCAATGGCTCTTTATATTGCTGCTGATACTTCTCTAACCAAAATGTTTCTTCAATATTGTCTTGCAGCAAGCCAAAACGAGTTTCTATCAGTCTGAATTTAACTCCCACTGCACAGGAGTTAGCTGTTAACGTCTCATGAGTATAGCGTTTTTCAATAGCATTAGCTAAGACATCGACAAAAGCAATAGGACAAAAAGCTAAAATATTTCCACCAGTGGAGTAAATAATTAGTTCAGGAATCAAAGCCTCTAAAATATTTGTGTGTTTGGTGTTTTGAGTCAGCCACTTTCTAATATCAATATATTGTGCATTGTAATTATAAAGTTTAGATTCTGGCTTTTTGTTAAAAAAGGCAGGTAAATCAACTAAATTAATTCGATCTAAAAGTGCTGATGCACCCCGAATGTCAGGAAGTTTAGCTGCTTCAAATACGTATTGCTTAATCTTGGTTGCACCACCATAAACTAAGCCTATCTTAGCGTTCCAAAGAATGGGATGTTTTTCGGTTAACTGCTTTAAGTCTTGTAATGTTTCCGGAAAACCGAAAGTGTCTAATTGCTTGGCTTCCTCGACAAGCGATTTTACTTCATTTGGAACCTCTTTCCGATGATTCAAAGCCTGTCGCATCTGCTGCAACACACTTAAATCGAATTGAGGTTGGCTTGCCTCGCCCCAAGTAAGACACCAAGCGATCGCAGTTGTCATCGAATTTGAGCAAAGCATCTCAATAGTTTCCTTTCCTGTAGACACCTACAATCCTCCTACCCTCTACTTAACTTCATCAACAACTGCGCCAACGCCTGCACCATCTTCCGAGAAGAAACATGCTCGCCACGTTCAAGGTAATGAACACTATCAGTAAGTATGGGTGATTCGCTCTCAATCTTATCTTCTTTACCTTGGTAATCGCTATAAATGTTAGCAATTATACGCAAATTCAAATTGCGGCAAAACTCTTCCCATTTTGGAACTTCGCCTTTACCCTCATCGCCAGCTAAGATAATTGCGTGAGTCGCTTCCCGCATAATTAGCCGATTCTCATCAGTCATTCTGCCACCCACATCAATAATATTGAGAGGTGTATTTGCACTCCTTACCCATCCAGCTGCTTTGTTTGCAAAGTCTGGGGTGAACTTGGCTTTGTACGCATCTTTCAGTCGTCTTGCTAAATCAGAATCTCGCCGTGCTGCCTCCGAAAACCAAGCTCCTTCACCATCGGGACAAGCGGTAATCACATAGGGATAAGGTGCGTCAGCAATATTGCTGAGTGCTTGCTTTAAGCCTTCACGCAGACATGATTTTCCTGACTGTGGTGGGCCACAAAGCACTACTTTTATAATTGGTTTATCTTTTTGCGGCTCATCAGTGCTATGCAACAACTCAATCAATTAATTCTCCAAGTTTATACTCAGGATTGTGTGTGATAGAAATCACATATTTACCCAACTTGGGATCGAACAAAGCGATCGCACCGTAAAGATGACCTACTTTGTGTGCCAAGACAAACGCTACTGGTATAGAAATAGGTCCGTTAATCTTCAGCAACTGTCCCCCTACTAGTTCTCCAGACTTTGCCATTTCCTCCAGACGGGTGGCTGCATCTTTAACAATTAGGTCATTCTGGGCAGGTTCCCCAAAATTGACGCGCAAAATCTCGTCTTCTAATTCCATCAGGTACGTTGTCATAAGTTTAACCTCTAATCGAATGGCTCTATCATACACGATGATGGAAGATGCAGTTTCCAATTTGTCGTATCTTAGAGTTATACTTCACACAATTAGGCTAGTGGCTAAGCAACTCTTTCAAGATATTCCCCAAGTAGAACTGCTGCAATGGTTGGCACGCGGTTCTCTCAAACAAAACCTATGTCGGGCAATTCGTTTGTGGGTGTGGTTAAACACTCTTTACGGAGAAGGTAAGAACCGCTTGCTGTTGCCAGAACCTTTCACTTTTGCCGACTGGCGAGATAGCTTTTTCACACCCACACACACCAAAGGAGAAGAGATTCCCAAATTACATGACGCCAATTGCCCTTGTGCGAAAACTACTGGTGATTGGTTGTTTGATGCGAGAACAGGAATTTTAGAAACAGAGTGGAAGCGATCGCTAATTTCTCATACAGCTATAGATACATCCTTACTAGATGAAATACTACAGCGACGCTTGTTTGGATTAACTCGTCGTTCCCTCCAAGGAGATTTGGAAATCTTAGCAGAACTGGGCTGGCTTGTGTACCAAAAGAATAAATATTATCCCGTACATGAGTTCCCCTCTCGTCCCACAAATATCCAACAAGAACCGACAGCTGCTAAACTCGGTGCCTATGAATGGAACTTTTTACATCCAGATTTAGCGGCGCTCGCCCAAAATCATTGCCAGCAAATTGATGGAGTGCAACGCTTCTTCCTCAAACTTGATTATGTCATTCCCTATGCCACCATAGATCAAGTCGATAACTGGCAGTATGAATTAAAAGAACTTTGGGCTAAAAAGATAGTACCACCCATCAAACTGACTTACAACAGTGCCAGGGTTGGAAATACCGTTGATTGCATAGTCTACCCAGTGTGCATCTACTATGTACAGCGAGCGGTTTACCTTTGTGCTTTTGGCGAAAGTCCTGATCGAAAAACTGATTGGTATAACTTTCGTCTTGATCGCATTCAACGGATGACTCCCCTGGAGTGGAAACAGCCACTCATTCCCCAGCCTTTGCGTCAATGCTATCAAACATCCACCTTACCAAGTCCCGATGACATTGCGGTGCAGTTGTCTCAAGCTTGGGGCTTTGATTTCTATTTGCCCAAACGTCTCATGTTACTGCGATTTCAACGAGAATATCATGACCTTTATATCAAGGATACCTTTCGTCATGAAACCTTTGAGTCAATTACTTACCAGCAAACAAAGCATCTGATTACACGAGAAGTGCCACCACTAAAACAACAGCAATCGTTGCTAGAAATTCTTGCCCATCGCTCCCAACAAGATGCCTACTACCGCGTCTATTACCGACACAAAGATAATAATGTAGTTATGCGTTTAAGAGCATGGCGTCCTCAATGCGAAGTTCTCCTTCCTTGGGATTTGAGACAAAACATGAAGAGTGAAGTGCAACAAGAGGCACAACTTTATGATTTTGGATTTTAAATTAATGAGTACAACAAAATTGACAGAAAGATTTGAAACCGCTTTGATATATGAGTGCTGCCTTTTTACATGATGCAATATAAGAGCAAGGAGATTCAGAACTTACGCATTGACAAATGAGACAATAAATGCAGTGGAGAAAAAAATAAAA
>JAQYWP010000371.1 GCA_029379285.1 Rhizonema sp. PD38 | reverse complement strand
CTTCAATCAGGAGGGAACGTACAGTAGTCGGTAATTTATTTACTGGAAATCACCTAAAATATCAGCTTCTATATCCTCAAATCGACAGCCATACATTGAAAATGCTTCTCGCAGTTTTCCTCGCCCCGACTCTTGAAACGTAACTTGCGGAGCAAAAAACTTCTTGTACCACTCTCGGTTTAATAAGATCCACCGTTTTGTAAATGCTGTGTGCTCTTGTTCTCGAGCAGGCAAGACTCGATTAAATAAAGCACCCGTTGCATCTCTGATTGCGGAGTCATGATTGATTAAAGTATCATCAAGGTCAAATAATATAGCTTTGATCATAATGTGGTCCAACATGGAGATGCGATGCAACCTATGGTGTCTAGGGCTTCTAGAGTCTCATCTAGTAGGGTTGAGGCATCATCAGAGTGCAATTGATACAGATCAACATAATCGGTTCCCAGTCGTCTCTTGGAAGCATTGATCGCATCTAAAATATGTTTGCGCGAAGCACCCTGATCCCAAGGTGCGGGACCAACCTTGCCTAGAGCCTTAGTAGCCAGTATAAAATGTTCGCGTTTGCCTTTGAGCCAGCGTCCAATGATTTCTTCGGTGCGTCCTGCTGTGGCAATTCCGCCGCCAAGTGGATAAACATCAGCCGTATCCAAAAAATTGATACCAGCATCGGCTGCTGTGTCAAGGATGACCCTGGAAGTTTCTTCGTCAGTTTGCAATCCAAAGGTTATGGTGCGTAAGACATAATGTAAGGAAGAGCGCAAAATTTAATTAGACATTCGTAGAACTAACAGCCTATACGACGCGGTTACTAAGGCGTGAACCAATTTAACCATCCTTCCCAGTTTTGTACGATCTCTGCAAATTCTGCATAACCATCTGCTTTTGGGTGAGCACCGTCATTGGCTTTTGCCTCTGTTAGCCAAATCGGTGACTTGAGCAAACTGGAAAACACATCGAGATACGGAACATCTAGTTCATGAGAAACTAAGGCAAATTCCTGTGACAGATTTGCGATAATTTTATTTCTTTTTTCTTGATCGACATCACCACATGGCGGTGGACTAACCATCAAGACAGGATAGAGTTGCTTTGCTTCAGTCAGGATGCTGCGAGCATTTGCGATCGACTCTGAAAGTTCGATTTCTTGCTGTTTACCCGCCCATCCTGAATCATTTACCCCAAAGGAAAACGCGACTCGACCATCGTGTTCAGGAGGGAGACGATAGGAGACTTCTGAGCGCCAACGTTGTTTAAGATACCGACTTGTCTCAGCCCGCACCCCCAAGTTGTAGTGGGTGATTGCGTATCCTTTTGACTCAGCATTGCGGCACACTCTACCTGTCCAACCCAGAAACTCTGGATCGCCTGTGCCATTGACAAACGATTCACCAATAAAACAAATTCTGATTTCTTTGCGAGAGTCTGACATTAGTCAACTAAATTTTGGAGAAGAAGTTCGGTTTTAACTTGGAATTAACCATGATGTTCATAATTCTATTTGTCATCTCACGCAGATGGTAAGTTATTGCTATATTGGGCAAGCAAGATATCTACCTTAGGGAAGATTGCAAGTGAGTTTCTGGGTATTTCGCCTCAGACAACTACAGAAGTTTTACCACGGCTGTGTGAAACCAGCCATTGTTGCAATTTCGGGTTGCTGTATACCTCATCGGCAATAAAATGATCGCCATCAGGTAGCACTGTAAAGTCTACTGTCCCTCCAAGTCCCCGTAAAGTAGCGACAATCTGCTCTGTATCCTCAATCGGCAGTTTTTCGTCCTTTCCACCTTGGAATATCTGGATGGGAATTTCCTTGAGCGCAGCTAGTTGAGTTTCTTCTAATGTCTTGAGCACACGACCGGAAACTGCTACCAAACCAGCAAAGCGTCCAGGATGGGAAGCGGCGATATGCCAAGCCCCAGCCGTACCTAAGCTGAACCCAGACAAAATTACACGGGATGGATCGATGGGCTGGGAGGCGATCAGTTCATCTAGTAAAGCAATGACATCTGATTCTCGCTCTACCCAGGTCTGTCCTTCAGGAAGCTGGGGGGCTGCAAAGACATAAGGTAATGGACCTGACACATCCACGAAACGAGGTAAACCCCATTTCAGCAACACATTTAGATCATTGCCGCGGTCGCGTGCTCCGTGCAGAAACAGCACAAGAGGCGCGGGTTTAGCGGTGTCAGAGACAGGAGAGAAAAGATAAGGCAAGGAACTATTGCTGGTATTGCGTTGTTCGACGGACATAGTTGTAACTCCTAAATGATTTGGGAATGGGGCATGTACCGTCACGCCGTAGCGCAAATGCAAAAGCACTACCGCTGCCGCTACCACCTACTATCGTGACGTTGTGGTTGATACCTGGGCGATAAGGCACCCAGTTATCTAGGATCGGGTCCGAGTAGGCGCAGATATCGGGATCAGTTGTCGTCATGCCAGTCTTCCAGACTAAATCGAGATTTTACGGAGACGAGTTATTTTTAAAGTCATTTATGCTACTACGAGGTTCTTGTCCACTTGTTTAGATTCGATCTTCGTTACTTTGGATTCAATCGCAGTACCTTTGAAGAAATCGGGGTTGGCTTCGGTATAAAACTTGTAGGGATTAGCAAATACATAGGATTTGAAGTCAGCTTCGGTCAGGACGCCTTCTTTCACGAGATCCCAGCTTTCAGCCAGTGGGGCAGTGAGATCGGGCACATCCCAATGACCAACATCCGAGGAATAGATCGCGTTGATCTTGACACCTAACGGATTGGCTTTGTCGTTGAATGCTGCTGCTATAGTGCGATCATCCGACTCAGAACCAAAGAAGAAACTGTTCACCCAGCGATCACGGATATCTTCAATTGTTTCAATGCCTGCTGCCGCAAAATCTTCCAGCTCACTACCAATCGGCTGACGGCTATAACGCGTAAATGAAGATCCTAGTACACTTTTGGTCAATTCATCTTTGTCAAGGGAATGCTTTTGAGTAATTTCGCCACCGAAGCGCTCAAATAGCTCGAACAGCTCCGTTGCATTTGTCAGGTCTGGGTTGTAGTTTTGCAGTGCTTTAAGATTACGCTTGGAGAAGCGATCTACCAAATGAATGTAGACGTGGGCACCCCAATCTGCGCCACCTTCAAGCATACCTACTCGCAACTGTGGAAAACGCTTAGTCACACCGCCAAAGAACAGCGCTTTAGCAAATGCTTGCGAGCCATCCGCAAAGTGACCGATATGGTTGTTCATGTAGTTACTGATGGAAGAGCGTCCAGTCCACCCCTGACTGCCGTAATGGGTGGTGACGGGTACGCCCAGTTCGACGACCTTAGCCCAGAAAGGATCGTAGTCGTATTCACTATCTAGTCCGTAAAAGTCGATATAAGAAGCATACTTGGCAATTTCCGGAAATTTATCTGCCGGATACTTATCAGTTAGAGCCTTAATCGGTCGTTTCACACCACCAAGGATATTAATCACCTTCAATCCCAATGTTTTTACGGCAAACTCTAGCTCCTCAATGGCTTCAAGCGGAGTCGTCATGGGGATACCTGCCACTGGTGTCAGGCGATCGCTATATTTACGGTAGATATCAGCATGATAGTGATTGACCGCACGTTGCAGTGCCTGACGGTTCTCTTGACTTGCTCCAGCAGGTGCGAGGACATTGTTCGGAAACAGCACTGAATAGTCTGATCCCTGCTCCGCCTGACGCTCATAGAACAATTGGGGGAGAGTGTAAGTAGCAAGATCCAATGTGTTGCGGGTGACTCTAGCCCACCAAGGCGAGCGAATTGTACGGTTGTATTGACGTTCTTCTGGAGTTTGTTGATACCAGTCTTTACCGTCGCTCTTGGAGTTGAGACGGGAGGATTCCGCCTTGCGTAATTCGTCCACAAGTTTTGCACCACCGTAGTTAGCAATGTACTCCTCAAGAGCCGGGGTGAAATCATTGGTGTGAACGTCAGTGTCGATTACCGGATAATCAAGGCTTGCTCTGATTGCAGCAGAGGGAGAGGTCTTTAATCGGCTATATTCAGTCATGTTTTTTTCCTTCAAAAAATTACAGGTTTTTCAGGTTCTTGCATTCGGTCTACCTCAAACCGGAGGCGATCTGCAAAAAGCACGCTTTAATTGGTATGACTTAACCATCCGTGAAAAGAAAAATTTATTTACGCCAACGCCAATCTCTCATCCACAAGTTTTGCGGCAAAACGATTGCCCGGACGCCTCAGTCCCAGGTTTTCACGCAAAGTACTACCCTCGTATTCGGTACGGAACAGTCCGCGTTTTTGTAGGACGGGAACGACTAGAGTAACGAAGTCATCTAATCCTGTGGGCAAAATTGGCGGCATGATATTAAAGCCATCTGCCGCACCGTTGTTGAACCATTCCTCTAGTTGGTCGGCAATGGTTTCAGGAGTACCAAGTATAGTGCGATGACCTCGTGCGGTAGCAAGAGAGAGATATAACTGGCGTAGAGTGAGAGTGCCACGAGTAGCCAAATTTCTGACTAGTTTGAGACGACTCTTGTTGGTATTAGTGTCGCTGGGCAGTTCGGGAGCCACATCATCTAGGGAATATTTCGACAGATCGACACCTTTGTAATAGTTCTTTAAAATACCCCACGCCACATCGGGATGGATCAACGATTGCAGGAATTCGTACTTTTCTTGAGCTTCTTCTTCGCTACGACCAATGATCGGGAAAGCACCAGGCATGATTTTTAAATCGTCTGGGGAGCGCCCATATTTCCCCAATCTACCTTTCATATCAGCATAAAATTCCTGGGCATCGGCTAGGGTTTGATTGGCAGTGAAGATCACTTCGGCAGTGCGTGCGGCTAAATCACGTCCAGGTTCAGAGGCTCCAGCTTGAACGATCACCGGGTAACCTTGGAGCGGACGACCGACGTTCAAAGGGCCTTCTACAGAAAAATGTTTGCCCTTGTGGTTGAGTGTATGCAATTTGTTCGGATAGAAATAAATACCAGATTCTTTGTCGCGGATAAAGGCATCGTCTTCCCAGCTATCCCACAAACCTTTCACCACTTCCACAAACTCTTCGGCGCGTTCATAACGCTGGCTGTGTTCCGGGTGATGCTCAAGTCCGAAATTACGTGCGGCATTCTCATTGCCTGTGGTGACTACATTCCACCCTGCCCGACCCTTACTCAAGTAGTCTAGGGAGGCAAATTTACGTGCCAGGGTGTACGGTTCTTCATAGGTAGTTGAGGCGGTCGAAATGAAGCCGATGTTCTGGGTGACCGAGGACAAAGCCGAGAAGAGAGTGATCGGCTCGAAATGGACGATTTTACCGTTGCGATGCTGAGTTTCTGGTGCCTCGCCCCAGACTCCTGGGCTATCTGCTAGGAAAACTGCATCGAACAAGCCGCGTTCGGCAGTCTGGGTAATTTCCTTGTAATGCTCGAAATTCAGACCAGCATCTGCTTGTGAATCGGGGTGTCGCCAAGCAGATACATGATGTCCAGTGGCTTGAATGAATGCACCTAAACGAAACTTACGTGTTTGGCTCATATGCTTTTTTCTTTTCTACAGTGCGTTAGCGGCGCTTAGCGTTTGCGTAGCGTTCCTGCGGAAAGGTATCGCTGAAAGGCTTTTAGCTAAAGCCTTTTCATTTAACGTCAATTATTATTTGACTGCTGATACAGTCTTGTTGACTAATTCCTAACTGCTCAAAACTCATGCATTCACCCTGATTGACTGACATATCTTGGTCAAAGGCACATAGCTAGTTGACAAATTTAAAATACTGTTTGTTTACTGACTAACTGGTGATTTTTCTGAATTCTGACTTAATACCTAGGCAAAAGACAACCTCTTTGTAAACAAAATATATGTTAACCTAGAACTAAGTAAATCTAATTATTAGATTTACTAAATATATATGGTCAGAACAAAGCCTTGCCTTAGATAAGGTGCACAGCGGTAGCGGTAGTGTGAGCGACTCTCATAGCGTCGGAACAAGCGTCACAAGGAACGCGCAGTCTAATCAATCATCTCTACAAATATCTGCTGGCTGTCTCTCCACGCGAACCAGAGACGCAGTTGTAGATGAACCCACGTTTAAGGTGAAGAAATCCAACCAATTAATAAAACTATTTCTATGAATAGCCGTCCTTGTACACATGTGCAAAAGACTGTAGACGTCAAGGAAGTTAAGAAAAAGATAGGTAATCTTGTAACGGTTTAGGAGTAAGACAATACGGTTCGGATAAGATAATTTATCTCCCGATAACTTTTGGGGAATAAGAGGTTTATTTAGATAATTTACTGTATATTGGTAGGAATACAATAGTTCAATATAAGAAATAGTGAAAATATCCTGAGTTTGGCAAATAGAGACTTGATTGTGTACTTATGTAAGATATCTTGCTTTTTACTAAAGTCTGTGCAACACTCTTATTTAACAGTTATAAAGTACGGCAAACTGACTGACTTTAAGTAAAAAAGTTATGGCATCAAAAAACTGAGTAGTTGTAGCTGTGGAATCGTTTGGAAAGAACGATGTTAACAGATTCTCAAGAACTGGCAGTCACTACTGATTCATTGAGAGCTGTAAATGCTATCAATGACTTTTTTGAGCAATTATTTAGTGTCGGAAACAAAGGTCAATCTATCCTGGAGGTGGTAAAGGCAGATCCAACTTGTGCGATGCCTTACTGTAAGCCGAGTCGCGCTCGTACCCCTTCGGGGAAGCAAGCTACACATGATTGCATCTCCCCGAGTGAGAAGACAACAGAGATCGCTAACGCCAATGCTCATGTAGCAGCTTTTTACTTGTTTTCAGGCACAGGTAATGTGGTTGCTCGCTCAGGCAACAGCGTCTATCAAGACTGGCAAAGCAAACCTAAAGCGTGCCAACGAACGCGAACAGCTATATATAGCAACTATTGACGCTTGGTTAAAGCGCGATATTAGGAACGCAATGTCTTACGGCAAGCCACTGACGCTCTGCTAACGCGTTTACGCTCATAACAAAGCTATTGCAGAAGCTTTTCTCCGCGATTTATTCTCGTTGCATACCTGCATTACTACAGAAATTCTGGTGATAGTCAGAGAATGCTGCGGATTGCAGAAAAAGTTTTCAGTGCCAACTACAACTAGCGTTTTAGCCGTGATTTATCAGAGATTGTAGGAGAAATTAAACAATTGACCATCAACATCTTTGAGAAATTTTTGATCACTAAGAGTTTCTGGTGGTAGTAGCCTTGAGCTAATAGCACCTCTTACAAGATCCTTAGCTGTAATTTGTTTGTTAATCAAAGCATTCTGAAACTGTTCATAACTGGGAATACCAGCGCTTTTTAATTCACCTTTATAAGCTAAAAGGACAAGCTTAACAGGTGATACCTGAGTTTCATAAGTAGAAGTTTTACTGGAAACAGCAGGATTAAAAGCTGCTTGTTCAGCGCAAACTGCACTTGTAGAAACAGTAGATAAGAGCAAAGCGGATAAGCTACCAATAAGTAGACCTTTCATTATTCAAACCTTTGTTTTATGAAAGCAGGTTTTAATAACCTTGATAGCTTAAGCATAACGAACCGTATCGTCTATTCTATCTTCCATAAGACTGATAACTTAAGTCACAAATTATTTATTACTATATCTGTGTATCCTTCTTTCCTGTTCCCTGCCGTAACGAGTAAGTTTACTACTCGTGTACGGATTGCTAGGTTGCATATATGGTGATTTTTGTCAATATGCAAGTCTACATATTAGCCCTTTTAAGGTGTGTTAATTTTTTGTATTCTTTGAGCTAGAATTTTAAGTCCTTTTATAAGGATGCTCACTGACTGCAATCACATTCTACTATTT
>JAQYWP010000370.1 GCA_029379285.1 Rhizonema sp. PD38 | reverse complement strand
AATAATAATTTTTGTAAAGTTTATGAGATATATATTTTGAGAGATGGAACATTAGTTAACAATAGATATTTTATATATTGAGGGGAAATACTGATTCTGATGGCTTTATTCCTAGCTTTTTATAGGATCAGTACCATTAAAGCCTACTTAATTAAGGTTGGCAAAAAGCATGGAGACATTAGAGTTCATAATCTATCCAGATGGTCGGGTACAAGAAAAAGTCACTGGCATTGTGGGTGCTTCTTGCGCTGAAGTCACAGCAGCGATCGAGGCACAGCTGGGACAAGTACTTAGTCATGAGCCAACCTCAGAATACTTCGCCACCAAAGTGCAGCAGTCTGGGGTGGTGAATACACAAACCACTTTTAGCGAGTGGTAATTCACGTAAACTATAGTTTCATTGATCACAGCCACCATGTCACACTTTAGCCAAATTAAAACCCAAATCCGCAACATTGAATCCTTAAAAGATGCTCTGACTGACTTGGGTATAAACTGGAAAGAAGGACCCTGCAAAGTGCGGGGATATCGCGGTCAAACCCATACAGCAGAAATCGCTATTGAGCAAGACAATGGTTACGATGTAGGTTTCAAACAGAATGGAAAAGAATATGAACTCGTTGCCGACTTGCAATATTGGCAGCAAAACAAGTCTGTTGAGGGTTTTTTGCGCCAAGTTACTCAGCGCTATGCTTACCACACAGTAGTAAAAGAAACTGTTGGCGTTGGCTTTCAAGTTACCGAAGAACAAAAAAATGAGGACGGTTCTATTCGCCTAGTCGTACAGCGTTGGAGTGCCTAATGTCTGATTTTTTGCCGCCAGAAGATGAAGAGAATCGCTCTGGATTAGAGCCAGAATTAGGTGGCTTTTTACGGTACGATTCAGAACGGTCGGGTTTAGAACCAGAATTAGGCGGTGTGCTGCGCCAAAAAGGTGTTTATGTAGATGAAATTACCTGTATTGGCTGCAAGCACTGTGCTTATGTTGCCCGTAACACATTTTACATTGAGTCAGATTACGGGCGATCGCGAGCCATCAGGCAAGACGCTGATCCAGAGGAAGTCATTCAAGAAGCAATTGACACTTGTCCAGTTGATTGCATTCACTGGATGGATTACACTAAACTTAAAAAGTTGGAAGAAGAACGTAAGTATCAAGTAATTCCTCTGATTGGATATCCAGTAGATCAAGCAGTTATAACTGCCGAACAGCGTCGTAAAAAGCGCAGATTGAACCGTAAGAAATCCAGCTATTAAAGTGTAAGCATCTTAATGCGAGCGAGATCGCTTACAAAAGGGTTGTATAAATGTTCAATAATATGAACTACTTGTACAAGTCCTACCAAATGTGTACCGATATCCAAATGCTTACCTATGATAGATGGCTGGTTTAACCGGCCATTTTTTATTAATTAATATTTAGGAAAAATATTGATACTATTCAGAACAGCGGCGTTTATTTGAGAATATCGTGCTGTGACAGCAACTTTTCAACTTTTGCCTCATCAACTCTGGCATTTAGTCTTCTTGACTCATGCAAGTCTCTAGTTGTTTTTGCCAAAGTAAAAGTGGAACCTACAGAAAAAGCTAATCCCATTCCCATGAAACCTTTTACCCAGCTACTTACAGGTAAATTGACGACACCGACAGTCGTCATGGAAAGAGAAAGGATAAAAGCTACCCATGTTTGAATAACCCAAGCGTTACTATCTTTTTGAGAACCAAATTGTTGCATATACCTACCCATCTAGGAGCCATATTTAAATATAATTGTATTGGTTACTACTTAGGGCTGCATCAGTAGTAGTACCAGTTTTACAACTGGACTGATGCTAATGGCAAAAAATTAGCAACACCTAAATTTCGACACATTCTGTGATACGTTACAGCCTGCAATTTTTATTCTTAATGGACTAAATCACTCCCCAATCCCTGTCTTTTGCCGTTCGGGTAATATAAATGACTTTTAGAAAGTGGAGGCTTTTACTATCAACTGTCTACATAGGCATTCAATACTAAAAGCAAGCTTATAGAACCTTGGTTCAATTGGGTTGTTCATTCAGACTCCTGAAAGGTTTGCACTTTGCCGTCAGGACTATATACAGCCCGAATTCTGACAGCTTGCCCATTTTTATTAGGAGAAACAAAACGTTCACCAATAAGGGGCATTCCAGTACGATCAACGTAATCTCGTGCCGTTTTTCCTAAAGGTAAGATTCGTTCAATTGAGCCGTCAATACCGATAACTAAACTATACTCAATTGTTTGCTTTAATTGAGTAGGTGGCTGCCAATGTTTTTTCAAGTAATCTTTAGCTTCACCTAATTGGGTTGCGTCTACCAATGAACGATTGGTGGGAGCCGTGGCTATGGTGGTTTTGTGACTTTGTCGCAATCTAGCCACTAATGCATCAGTACTGGAACTAGGAGTTGCTGTGGAGGAGCTTTGGAAATTGGCTAGTTGATTACGGCCACCGCCACCACTTAAACTAGGTAAGGCAGAAACAGGTGGAGAAACTGCTGAAAAATCAGGGGATGTACTGAGTGCAGGAGAAAGAGTGTTCAAGGGCGACTGAGTCTGAGGTAAAGGAATTTCACCTTGAGCGATCGCTTTAGTACCATTCTTTTTGGTATTCGATTGAATGTTAACTGGCGGATTTGGTAGTTTGGGGAGTGCAGCTGTACTTGATGGAATGGAAAGGTTTGGAACTGTCGTTTCGGGTGTTTGAGGTATGGTTAGTGTCTTTCCTGTCAATGGAAGCGACGTAGGATTGGTGAGATTGGAGGGTATTTGAGATGTTGGGGGGTAAGTGAAATTGGAAGGTGTTTGAGATATTGGAGGAATAGATTTGGCAGATGTTTGAGATTTGGTAAGCAGATTGGTACGAGGAGAAGTGAGGGCGCTGGGTGCTACGGCTGTAGAACCCAGCAATGGAACGTTGGTGCCTAGAGGTGGCTTTGGCTGTGATGAAAGAAAAGTGTCTGGAGGGGTGAGTGCGGGTAAAGGTGTTGAAAGGTTAGGTGAAGCAGAAGGATTTAAGGCGATATTTTCTTGTACGGGAGTTGGTTTTTTAGCTGTTTTCTGCTGTTGAGTGTGGTTAGCATATTGCAAAGTCATGGGTAGGAAAGCAACACCTATGACTAAAACTGCTGCAACAGGTGTCCAAGCAGGTAATGCTCTACTTGTTGTGGGGTTATTCAGAGTTGGCAAAGCGACAACATCATTGGAGTAATCGTCTAAGGCAGTTGCCAAATCAAAAAGTTGCAGTAGGCCCAGAGGAATGACAGATCCAGATGCTGAGGAAGCTAAGTTTCCAAGAAATAGATTATGAATCATACGACCGCTTGGTTGCAGGCGTATATCCGAACCTTGTATTTGGGTACTAAAAGATTTTAATGTATTGATTTGTTGAACTGAAGAAGTGTGAATATCTTTCGCTTCATTGTCATCAGATATGTTGCTATCCTGGGGTTCTAAAGTTGCCCAGAATTTTTCAGGTGGTTTTTCGATGAAGTCTTGAACGTAGTTCGTGACTGCTACACACAAAGATTCAAGTTGATCGCGATCGCCTTGAATTGAGATCCTCTGTTCTTCTGGCAGTTGCGGATCGTCAAAGTGAAGCTCAAAGCGGAGTTGCTTCAAGACTGATTTTCCCATCCAACGGGACAAAGCAGAGCTTTGCGCCAGGATTTCTAGCGTACAAGTGGGTGGTGTATACCGACGAATTACATAATTTGATACAGGCATGGCAGGAACTGCAAGCAGGGCTATTAAGGATTTTGGATTGTTGGAATCTAAAATCTAAAATTTGGTTGAACGGTCTATGAGTGCTAACCAAAGACGACGATGTCCACCAGGACTACTATAGAAAAGTAAATCAATTAGCAATTTTAATGCTAGGCGGGTCAGTTCATTTGTGGATACTGTGGCATCCTCTTCCATCCGCTCTTGGTATGTATTACAGAAAGCATCAACGTAATCTCCAATTATGGCAGCCTGGTGAGGTTCACGATTATTTTCTGCCATTTGTTCTAACACACCAACAGCACGACGAATCGATTCTTGATGCTCTTTTGCTAAGTAACAAGCGATCAGTACAAGCGATCGTGCTTCTTCGACATCTAATTTTTTTCTTCCTCCTTGACCTTTACGTATTGGATTTGACTGACGCAACCGCCAAAGAGCCACTCGATCTGGCACCCTTGACTCTAAATCCAGGTGAATTGCCGCTTGAAGCATTGCCTCAGAGCCAATGCTGGTGAATGTTTCTAGCGCCAACAGCACCAAGTCCAACTGGGTTTTGATATTGTCCCACTGAACAGAATTTGGGGTTGGAATTTTGATTAAATCCTCCCATTTGGAAGTTGGAGGAGTGGGTGAATTGGCGGCAGAGTGCATAACTTTTAGCATAGGGGATCCGGCTAGTAGGACTGTTGCTGTTACCCATTTTGAAACCAGACTCTTAAGAGTTTTGATTGGTTTCCAATGACTAAAGGGCTGAAAGCTAGCTTTTATCGCTGCTTACGCACTTTATTTGTGTAGTGAACAGCGTCGCTGCTTTGTTTTACTCTATGATGAAAACCTGTTTTGAAAAAGGTATGAGCTTAATTAATTACTTCTGGTCGGCTCACTGCGTAACAGAATGTTTGAGAAATACTTTTAATATTGTAAGCATTCAAGAGGGACGAGTTTAACAAACCCGCCCCTTGAGGTAATTGCAGCAATCACTGGCTGTCACGCCGCCAAGGGCGGCAAGGCAGCTATGCTGCTATGCTGAGGGCAGAAGGAAATCCCCATAACTAAAGTTAGGGGCTTGAAACATGGACGTAGTATTTTTTGTGCTATGCATCTCAAAATACATGTTTTCACTCGTTGCATAAATAAATTTAGGGGCTTGAAACCCTGTGGCAGAGAGCTTTTTAAAAATTTCTTACCTTCTGCCTTCTGCCTTCTGCCCTCTGCCCTCTGCCCTCTGCCTTTCTTTGGTCACGAATGGTTCTGTACTTTTGGTGTCAAAAAGAAAGGCGTGATGGCAGTCGGCAACTATGCTGTAGTTTCGCGACAATACAGTTTGGGCTTGTACCCCAACGCAATTGTTGACCACTAACCTCCAGTTTGGTGGGGCAAAGTCTGCCGGGGGATCTTCCCAAGAGCGAGCTTTGCGGCTTGTACCCAATTTGGGCAAGGTAGGACAGAGAACAGAGGATTAACTAGGGTATCAAAACTTACGTCTTCCTTCTGCCCTCTGCTTTGGAAGGGAGGGCTGGTCAAAATGAAATGCTTATACCAATTTATTTGATATGAGCAATGGTAACACCAGTTCCGCCATCAGCGGGTTCAGCTGCTTCGTAGCGGTTGACTTGAGGATGCTGCTGCAAAAAAACGTGAATACCTTGTCGTAACTTACCAGTACCATGTCCGTGAATAATCCAGATTGGTCCTGTCGCTTCCGAGATTGCTTTATCTAAAACTAATTCTGCATCAGCTACCCTGCGACCCCGTAAATCAACTGTATTTTTAGATGTCCGAATTGCTGGGCTTGACTGTGGAGGTGGCATCGTTTTAGATTCTGCTCTACCCCTTTGCTCATCTGTCGCTCTGCTTTTTTGCTCTTTAACGAATTCTGGTTTTCGACCATCTAGGGATTCTACATCGTTCAGTTTCACTGTCATTTTCATCAAGCCAAAGCGGACAGTTATCTCCCCATCCTCATTGGAAGCTGTTAAGACTTCCGCCGTTTGTCCTAATTTGGGAATACTGACGCGATCACCTACTTTGGGAACAAACCCGATTTTTGGTTTTGGTGGCGCTTGCGGGATAAACTGCTCAGAAATTTGATTCAAAGCATTGGTCGCTTGCTGGGCATTTTGAGCGCTAGGTGTACCTTGTTGCAAGCGACGAATTACGGAGGCAACTTCTCCTTTTGCTTGAGCTATAACCTGCTGTATTGCTATCTCTTGTGAAGCCCGTAAAGCACTTTCTCTTTCCTGTAATGATGTGGCTTTTTCAGATACTTCTTTGTATAATTTTTCAGCTTGCTGCAACAGTTCTTGTGCTTTTGCTGCTTTGGTTTCTTGGCGTCGGCGTTGCGCTTCTAAGCCAGCAATAACCTGATTTACTTCGTCTGTTGCTCCTCCTACATTTGTTTTTGCCTGCTCCACCACTTCTCGTTTCAGCCCCAAACGACGAGCAATTGTCAAAGCGTTGGAACGTCCGGGAATTCCCCAAAGTAAGCGATACGTTGGCGAAAGGGTACTTTCATTAAATTCCACAGAAGCATTCTCAAACCTCTGGTCATCATATTTTAGAGCTTTCAGTTCTCCAAAATGAGTTGTGGCAATAGTAAGTTGTGCATGTTCGCTCAGGTATTTTAACAGCGCGATCGCCAAAGCACTGCCCTCAACTGGATCTGTTCCTGCGCCTACTTCATCAAGTAAGACTAGGGAGTGGGGGGTTCTCCCTATTGAGCCCAGCAGTGTTGAGTCGTCGGGAATAACAAGTGAGGAGCTCGTTGCTTGCTGAGGTTCCCCCAAGGAGCGTTGAGGAGTCACAAGTGAGGATTCACTATCTTCTCCCACTGCAACCAGCGCTTGCCCGATTGCCCGAAGATCCCTCTCCCCGTCTCTATCCAAGGCATTTAAAATTCGACTGATACGACGAATGTGTCCGGAGAATGTAGATAAACTTTGTTGAAGTGATTGCTCGTCGCCTATATCTGCTAATACGGAGTCAAACCAAGGTATTTCTACTGGTTCACGAGCGGGAACAAATAAACCCACCTTTGCCATCAATGCTGCCAACCCTAAAGTCTTGAGAGTTACAGTTTTTCCCCCAGTATTAGGTCCAGTAATTGTGACTACTCGAATATGCGGTTGAATCAGTAAATCTACTGGAATTACTGGTTGTCCTTGTTCGTGCTGACACTGCCAGACTAAAAGTGGGTGATGTAATTGTCGTAAAGTAATGCTTTCATTTTTCTCCCAGTCAATAAATCGCGGGGGATTCGCTTTGAGCCACAAACTATAACGTGCTTTGGCAGTTGTCAGATCCAAGGTAGTCGCAATTGCCAATAACCTTTCTAAATCGGATTTTACGGCTGCCACTTGCTGTGTTAGCAGGCGGCGAATTGCTTCTTCTTCTACTTGCTCTCTTCTGACTAACTGTCGCAGTTGGTTTCCTAGTGGGACTATAGCATTAGGTTCTATATAAAGTGTCGCACCACTGGTGGAAGTATCATGGACGATGCCGGGAATAGCGTCTTTTTGAGGTGCCTTTACAGGAAGAACGTAGCGATCACCTCGTTGGGTAATCAACTGTTCTTGAACTGCACCAGCTTGTCGTTGTAGAATTCCTTGAAGTTTGCGGGTAATTTGATATCGCAATTGCCCCATTGAATCACGTATCCCTGATAATGTTGGACTAGCGCGATCGCTTACCTGTCCTCGCTCATCAATACATCGGTGAATTTCCTGCTCTAACTCCGGATAAGTTCGGAGATCAGCAATTAACTGATTTAAAATTAGTAAGTCGGGTTGGTTATCTATAATCCGACGTAAATTTCTTGTCCCAGCAAGAGTCGTTGCGATCGCCAACAGTTCATCTCCTGCCAAAACTCCTTGAAGTTCTGCCCGTTCGAGAGAATCGCCAATATCTTGAATTCCCTCAAACGACAGTCCTGTAGTCAGGCGTGTTTCCAGTTGGTAAACTTCCTTAGTTTGTGCTAACAATTGCTCGCTTTCCCTTTGAGAATTAGGGATGGGCAGATGACATGCGGCGATTAACCCCAGCTTTGTTGCTGCAAAGGTAGACAGGTGCTGGCAGAGACGATGCCATTCTAGTAGTTCTAGAG
>JAQYWP010000369.1 GCA_029379285.1 Rhizonema sp. PD38 | reverse complement strand
GTATAAAAACTATTCTTTTGACAGAATTCCCTAGAAAGTTTTGAATTTCTTGACGTGGGTAAAACAAATAATCTTCACTCTTCTTGGTTGAGTTGCTAAGCAATAATAATCTTTTTTTCATAATTTGTTTCCTTGAAGTAAAATCTTATATAGTGTACTAGTCTTTAATAAATTCCAGTGTTAATCAACAAACTGACTCAGCAAATAGAATTTATTATTGAAATTGATCGGCTAAAGCAGGTGATTCGTCAAACCCTACTTACTGATGGCACCCGTCAGGAAAACAGTGCCGAACATTCTTGGCATCTGGCGATGATGGCGATCATATTAGCAGAATATGCTCCAGAAGGAGTTGATCTGCTCTGTGCTATTAAGATGCTGCTGATTCACGATTTGGTAGAAATTGATGCAGGTGATACTTTCTGCTACGACGTAGAGGCGAATCAAAGTAAGGCAGCAAGGGAAGAACAAGCAGCTTTGCGGTTATTTGGACTTTTGCCAGCAGAACTGGGAAGTGAGTTGCGCTTACTTTGGCAAGAGTTTGAAGTAAGAGTTTCTGTCACTGCCAAATTTGCCGCAGCCTTGGATCGCATACAACCCTTACTACACAACCAGCAAACTGAAGGTGGAACTTGGCGTATACATAATATTACTCGCTCTCAAGTTATAGAACGAATGCGTCCTGTAGAAGCAGGTATCCCGGAGCTTTGGTGTTTTGTTCAGCAAGTGATTGAAGAGTGTGTAGTAGCGGGTCATTTGCATTGAATATAGCTTTTAGATAAGTAGATATGGGCGTATTGTATACGTCCATATCTACCTACTAAACAGATGTAATCACGAAAAACAAATCGCGAAAAGTACAAACATCCGGGAAACCCAAAGTACCGGGTTGCATTGTCAATCTGTCTTGCCATTGCTCAGGAAAATCTGATTTACCTTCCCGGCGAATAGAATGACCAATGTATTTATTGTCAGTCGGCTTGGGATAGTAGTTTCCGTAGTAATTGTTCGACAGCGAGAGCGATCGCTCTTCATCGCGATCAAGGAACATCACCATAAAGGCGTAACTGGTGTTGGGTTGCAATTGCAGTTTTCCTCCTTGAAGATGCCATTTCAGATACTGATCTTTTTTGAGGTTGTAGGGGAGTTGACCTGTGGCAAGATAAATGGGTGTATATAATTCACCTTCAAGATAATCGTCAAGTTCTGGAGAACTCTGGCGATCGTATTGACCGACAAAACCGGGAGTTCCGTGATCATTTAAAATCGGTTTACCTGTAACTTTGAAAAACTGAATAGCGACTCGAGCTCCGGGAATATTTGCCTCGACTTCATTCGCTCCCACACGAAGGTAGAGATCGCTGACTGTAAAACCTTTCTGCGAAACGACAAACGTTTGCCCCAGATCGCGATCGCGTTGCTGATAAGTATCTCCGTAAACAGCCCGATTGCCGAAAACGGTAGCGCTGTCGGGTGGATAATCATTATTTACCGATTTCTTATTCTTTTCAAAACGAATGCTTGTCGATCCTGAAGGATCTCCATGCTGGTAAGAAATCATCACATTTGGATTAATTGCCGGATTGGGTACGTACGAACTTTCATTGAATGAAGAGATGACAACTTGTCCTTGAGTGACTTCACTTTGCCCTTGAGTTATTGATACAGACAAAATCAAGATGACAGTCAGCACAAATATGGTGAGAAATCTCATGTTACAGCTTTGGGGAAACGTCTTTTAAAATCAGATGGTTTTCTGTGAGCGATGCCTTCGGCAAGGCTTTCCTTCTCCTGTCGGAGACGCTACGCGAACGGAACGCTGCTTTGTAGCTTGCTTCCCCGTAGGGGTACGCCAACGCGCTACATCAACATAGTTCGTAATTATTACGAGCCAAAATGCGGTTTGGCTATGCCTCCTACATTATTGAGGAGCCTGTACTAATTGAACGACGTTAGGAATTACCAGTTCAGTATGATGATGTTTCTTGCTAGTCAGAAGACAAACCTTAGAAATGTTATCGTAAAAGCGTAGCTGAAGTTGCTCAAATTTAAGTAGGGAAATATAACTGAAATGTTTGACCGATTGGATACATGGATGTTTTGTATCCATTATGGCTTGACAAATAAGTAGATTTATTATTTAAAAGCCTGTAAAGATTATATTGAGTAAAGCTTAATTAATATAAGTGAGAATACTTAGCGGTCATAGGAACCATATCTTTGGAATCTTGCTTTTAATTTGTTCGCCAAAGTGAGGCAGAATTGCTTGTTTTCCTAACTATCAAGTTCAACACAAGGCGGAATCTTCGTTCGGTGCATAGATAACTTTGTCTTTTGGAGAACGGCGCTTCTTTATTCTTCCAAGTACTGCCTACCTATACATTCGACCCTATAAGTCTTATTTTGTACATGGTGATCTAATATCAAACGA
This sequence comes from Rhizonema sp. PD38, assembly GCA_029379285.1. Taxonomy (GTDB): domain Bacteria; phylum Cyanobacteriota; class Cyanobacteriia; order Cyanobacteriales; family Nostocaceae; genus Rhizonema. Next base: position 5,420 of record JAQYWP010000369.1, on the reverse strand, counting down.
GGAATCGAAAATCCGTTTTTGACAATTGATGTGGTAAGGTCAGAAGATGGAGTGGATAGGGCTGTCGAACTGAGTGATGGGCAAGTGTCGGATCTTGCTTGCTGGAAGATCGCTTGCTGTACAAGTAATGTGGGGGTTAATCGAATAAAAAATACGTTAGTGAACGGCTTAAAAAATGCCCACACAAGATTGAGTCCCAATTCCCGATTTTTCTTATTCGTAACATCTCCCCATAACGAGAACAAATTCAGTTCGGTTATCCGGCTAAGGGGAGACGACTACTCGTCGGGTTTTCAGGTCACTATATATATAGGCGTTTGAAAAAAGAATTCATCTTTTTTTTGCAAGCACACTGATTTATATTATAATGAAAAGTTTTAACTAGACTGCTTTACTATCCATTAAAATTGTCGTATTATGAGATTAAGTAAAACTCATACTGACTTCATATTGTAACCATCGTAGCTAAAAACTTAATAAGAGTACTTGTAAAAGAACGACAATTTGCTAAACTTTGGTTGCCAAAGCCTGCAAGTGTCATTCGCTCTCAAATCAAGCAGGGAACCGATATCAGAAACTGACCGTCTAGGCAAACAAGTTATACATTAACGTTAAATTGTCTTTGGTAGTTCTCTGTATTCGGCAATACATCTGAGATGCTTCCCTCATCTACCTTAGGTATTAAATTTTCATTTTATTTCCGGAGTAGAGGACAACGCACCAATGCCCACTGTTAATACCCAAACTGAAAACACTAACACCAAATTCACGGCTGATATGGTGCGCACCTATCTGCGCGAGATTGGTCGTGTACCCCTGCTAACCCGCGAGCAAGAAATTATTTATGGGAAGCAGGTACAACAAATGATGAAGCTTGTAGATGCTAAAGAGGTATTGGAGAAGAAAATACATAGCGAACCGACGTTAGAAGAGTGGGCTGCTCATGTCAACTTACCTGAGATAGAGGTAAATAAGACAGTGCAGCAAGGTAAGCGGGCAAAACAAAAGATGATTGAAGCGAATTTGCGTTTAGTCGTTGCTATTGCCAAGAAGTACCAAAAGCGGAATATGGAATTTCTGGATCTGATCCAGGAAGGAACACTAGGATTGGAGCGGGGTGTGGAGAAATTTGATCCAACACGGGGTTATAAGTTTTCGACTTATGCTTACTGGTGGATTCGTCAGGCAATTACCCGTGCGATCGCTCAGCAAGGACGTACCATCCGTTTACCGATTCACATTACCGAGAAGCTGAACAAAATCAAAAAAGTGCAGCGAGAACTTGCACAAAGGTTAGGGCGATCGCCATCTCCTGCCGAGATTGCCAAAGAACTTGAGTTAGAACCAGCCCAGATCCGTGAGTATCTGAATATGGCACGTCAGCCAGTTTCATTGGACATTAAGGTGGGTGATAACCAAGATACTGAGTTGCAAGAAATGCTTGAGGATGAAGGACCATCACCAGAACATTATACAACTCAGGAATTCTTGCGCCAAGACCTGAACAATCTCTTAGCAGAACTGACTCCCCAACAGAGAGAAGTTTTAGCTCTACGCTTTGGTTTAGAAGATGGTAACGAAATGTCTCTGGCAAAAGTAGGTGAACGGTTAAATCTTAGCCGGGAACGTGTCCGCCAGTTAGAACATCAAGCTCTTGCTCATTTACGCCGTCGTCGTGCCAATGTTAAAGAGTACGTTGCTAGTTAATGTATCAATACTTCGGCGCGATCGCGCGCTAGAAAAGATCTGCCTCCTAAATTTAGGGGGCAATTTTTTTCTCATTTTATCGATGAAATGCACAAGACCTCTATACAAAGATAGATGATATAGATGAAAAGACTGGTATTTTTTTTGATACTTTTTGAAATAAATTGTTAAGAATTCCGCTCAATATAAGCAAAGATGTCTTGCTCGGACAACATTATTTACTCTATTTAATTCTATATACGGATCGCTAATAACCAAGAAAATGTTAGTCTAGTTCAAGTGCGAAAAGTTAAAAAAGTCTTTATTTAGATAGTTTTTTCCAGATCAGTAGATAACCGTCAATAATAGAACAATGTTAAAACTTGTAAATAAGGCTAACACCATTATCGATAACAAATGATCATTCTTCAAAGGACAGTATTGACTCAAAATGTGAGGCTCACGCTGAGGACATGAAACCTTTTCTATGACTGAACTCATTAATAAGCTGTATTTACACTGACCTACTTATTATAGTGAATCCAGACTTTTGAAGGAGCCTTCGCCAGTTAGTCCTCTGTAAGGTTTAAGGACACAACAGAAAAGATGGATAGTTTTTAAAAGGAGAAAAACGTGTTTAATATCATCAATAAGTTACTTCCCCCACGCCAGTTAAGAATCCCCCTTGCAGGTTTGCTTTTGCTTAGTGGTGTTGTTGCTGTAAGTGGTGTTCGACCAGTCGTCAGTAGTCAAATAGAATATCTCAGTACATTGACACATGAGGGTTATGGTCATCAAGCAGAAACATACACCTGGTTACAGCGAAATTATTCCTCATCTCTAGAATCTGCTCCTCAAAAAGAAGCCCGTCTTCGTAAAGCACTTACAAAGTCAGTCGCATCAAGGAAGGTGGCGGATAGTAGAATGGAAACCTACACCTGGTTGCAGCGCAATTCCCTAGAACAATCAGTACCTCACAGACAGGGAAGGGCTGAACAAAATTCTGTACAAACATCTTCTGCAATATTAGTTAATAAATTAAAAGCGCGACACAATAATAGAACTTTAGTAGCAACACAGACACTAGCAGCACCAAAAACTAAGTTTCCCACACAAAACGGTGTCTACCTCTATGGTCAATCGCCAAAAGCAGGTCAGCTAGGACAAGGCTATATAATATTTGAAAAGCAGCAGAACAGCTTGGTGGGTGCATTGTATATGCCTAGCTCTGAGTTTAGTTGTTTTAATGGTACACTCAGTCAATCAGGGAACTTGGCAATGACAGTCACTGGTTATCCAGGTGAGGGAAGCGCAGCTCAAGTGGCAACAAGTAACCTGACTAGTTTTAGTGAAGATGGACCTGCTTCCTATGCTCACTCTGTAGCACTCAATAACTACTATCAGTTAAATACTATCAGTGCTAATGATAGGCAGATTTTACAAATGTGTAGATCTCATCATTAAGGGAGAAATACACAAGTTGTCATTAGTCATTTGGAAAGAACTAAGGAGAAATGACCAATGATAGCTATCAAACGTTAATACTCAATCCCTGGTTGCGCCTTAACGCTTTGATCCCTTAAGGGATGTTTGATTAAAGTCATTTCCGTTACCAGGTCAGATATTTCAATTAGTGCAGTAGGTGCGCCTCTGCCTGTAAGAATAACATGATTGTCAGCTGGCTTTTGCTTTAAACCGATGAGGACTTCTTCAACTGGTAAGTAGCCAAGTTTGATAGCAATATTGATTTCATCCAGCAGTACTAGTTTAAAGTCAGGGTTTTTGATGTATTCTAATCCCTTGTACCAAGCTGTAAGAGCGTTATCAATATCGCGATCACGGTCTTGAGTCTCCCAAGTGAAGCCTTCGCCCATAGCGTAAAATTCTATTTGGTCTTCCCAAAAACTAAAAACTTTTTTCTCCGCAGGTTCCCAGGCACCTTTAATGAATTGAACAATCGCCACCTTGTATCCATGACCGAGCGATCGCAATATCATCCCCAAAGCTGCAGTCGTTTTTCCCTTACCATTACCTGTGTGAACAATAATTAAACCTTTTTCTGAGGATGCTTGAGCAATTCGCTTATCTTGTACTTCTTTGCGTCGCTGCATCTTTTTGCGATATTGCTCATCACTAAGAGAGGGGGAATCGGGAGTCGTGTCTTCCATTTATATTAAAAGTCCTGTATATAGTAATCCTAAATTATTGGTGAGCAATGTTTATAAAAGCGGATAGAAACCCAGTATAATTTGGTGTTGCCCACCCTACTCCTTGATAAAGTTAACGAGAGCGTATAGCAGTAATTCAAAACCATATTACCCAGCTTCAGTGTCGATGCAAATCTTAATGCAGCAAATGAGACAAAATGATTTGTCCTTACCAACTGGATGTGTTGTCCGCAAAGCAACATCTGATGATATTTGGTCAATTCGGTGGTTAGTGTTCACGGCAAAACTTGATCCCACTCAAATACGCTTTTCACAATTCTGGGTTATTGAGTGCGAGAGTAAATTGGTAGCGTGTGGACAACTACGCAATTTCTCTGGCGCACAAGAATTAGGAAGTTTGATTGTGGCATCAGCTTGGAGAAGTCGCGGTTTGGGAACTTTTCTGATAATGCATTTAATTCGCCAAGCAACTCAACCATTGTATCTAGAATGTTTAGGTCAGCGACTAGCACAGTTTTATGAGCGCTTTGGCTTTGTATCAATTTCCTTTGCCGATTTACCTCAATCTCTTAAGCCCAAATTCGGATTATCTGATTTAGGGAAGAGGTTGCTGGGAGTTCCTGTAGTATTTATGCATTATCCTGGTAGCAAATAAACGTAGTATAGTGACTAACATACCTCAACTGGAACAACAAGCGCCTTTATTCTCCGCAAGCGATCAAGATGGCAATCAAGTTAATTTGACTGATTTCCTAGGTCAATGGGTTATTTTATATTTCTATCCGAAGGATGATACTCCTGGTTGTACAGTTGAAGCTAAAGATTTTACCGATCTGAGCCTGGATTTCAGTAAGTTGAAAGCAAAAATATTAGGCGTTAGTCCAGATTCACTGAAATCGCACTGTAAATTTATTAACAAACATAATCTGTCAATAACACTACTCAGCGATCCAGAACATCAGATTGCTGAAGCTTACGGTGCTTGGCGTCTCAAAAAGTTTATGGGTAGGGAGTATATGGGTGTAGAGCGATCAACGTTTCTCATTGCACCTAACCAGACCGTTGCACATACCTGGTTAAAAGTCAAGGCAAAAAGTCATGCGATCGCAGTCTTAACTCAATTGCAGGAATTGATAAATATCTAAACAGACATAAGCGAGAAATGATGTTGGGGCGATCAACGTGTACGGCGGTTTAAGGTACGTTTTTGAGCGCCCCTAGTAAGGGAAAGGATAAACATGAGTCGGCAGAACTATGTTTTACGTAGTGCACCCACAGAATTAAGTTTTTTCGATGCACTCATTAGCTTTGTACCAACTAAATAGAATACACGTAGAGCGAAAATTAATGATGCGTTCTTTAGGGCGAACGGCTCACCACACCCGCGTCAATTTAGGGAAAATTATACAGTTCTTCAGCTTATTATAAAGACCTGTAAAATTAAGCAAGAGCGATCACATAGAAGCACAAAACAATGACACGGATTCCATTAACAGAAGCTCAACTTCTTTTACCCGAACTGATTGCAAGTTTACAGCCCGGTGAAGAAGTGCAGATTTTTTCTGG
>JAQYWP010000368.1 GCA_029379285.1 Rhizonema sp. PD38 | reverse complement strand
GTGACGCTCCTTCGTCGCTAACGCTGCGCTAACATCAGTCGCCTACGGCGGGAAACCCGCCTGCAGCGCTGATTCACCAAGACGCCAAGGACTCCAAGAATTGAGTTTTTTGATTAATAGAGGAAGTAAAATCATCCCGCAATTGTGCAACTCCTAAATTATTTGTGCAGAACTCAATTGGAAGCAATACTAAAGCTCTCTGTGATGGTAACAACCGCAAGCCGAAAAAATTTACATAAACACTCCAGTCTATCATCCTATTAGGTGATGTCACTCATAAATTCATAACGTTATGTTAAAGGTACCAGAAGTTTAGTGAACTCTGGAGACTAGAATGATGAAAAAGATTATTCCGGCTAGTATTTTAGCCTTGGCTGTTGCCACTGGATTTTTATTTAACAATAAGCCTGCTCAAGCTGATGGTCCTAACCATGGCGGCTATGCTCGCGGCTCTAACCATGGCGGCTATGCTCGCGGCTCTAACCATGGCGGCTACGCTCGCGGTTATAACCACGGTCGCTACTACGCTCACGGCTACTACCATGGTGGCTATGGTGGCTTTGGCGGCTTTGGCGGCTTCTATGGCGGCTATTCGCCTTTCTACTACGGTGGATACGGTGCATACCCATTAGCCTCTTGCTATCCGGATGTACGCCAAAACTCTGCCTATCACCCTCAAGCTTACGCCGATGGTTACACCCAAGGACAGAGAAGTGCTGTAGACGGTGACAAGTACGAACGGAGAACTGCTGGTGGTGAATTTGCTCGTGGCTTTAGTGACGGTTATTACGGTAAGGAATTTGCCGGTCAGAAAATCGTCGTTCCCGACAGATATGTATCGGGTGGCTGCGGTTTTTATTGATTTTAGATAAGGCTTTAGGAACTGTAACGCGATTTTTGTCAGTCTTGACATATGACACTATCATAGTTTGAGCCTTTCTCACTATGTTCTAAAGTTCAGATAACAAATCTGTACAGTCATATGCCAAATAAAGTCCGTTTAATCTGGGTCTTGACTGCGCTATCAGTTATTGGTATCAGTGGGTGTCATTCAGGCGATCGCACGAAGCCGCTTTCCACCTTGACTCCTACTAATACACCTATTGCCAACAATAACACCAACACAAGCAGTGTTCCTGAACCTGAGGCAGCTGAGGAGCGTCCGGTGGTAGTGACTACCAACAATATTGTTTGTGGCTTAACTCAAAAAATTGCAGCTAATACTATTGATCTTAAGTGCCTGAATGCTTCAAGCGTAGCTTCTCACATCTACCAATCAACTCCAGAGGATGTCCGAGCGATTGATGCCGCTAAGTTAATTCTTTACAGCAATTATAATTATCAACCGAGTTTGAGCAAGCTGATTCAAACTAGCTCTTATCCTGGATTAAAAGTTGCCGTAGATGAAGCTGTTGCCAATCCGCCACAGTTAGTAGCAGATAGCAAGATAAGCGAACCGCAGCCTTCTCAAACTATACAGGATGGCATCAGTATGGCAGAAGTTATCGCTCGAACTTTGTCGCAATTAGAACCTAACCAAGCAACACTTTACACGGCAAATAAGCAAAGACTGACTAATGAACTGACTCAGATCAATACTTGGAGTCAATCAGAGACAACTCACCTTCCAAACAATCAACAGCAGTTAACCTCTGCACGAGAGCTTTCTGCCTACTTGAATCCCAGTGCTTGGCCAGATATTAACGAACAGGCAAGATTGGCTAAAGTTCCAGTCATAATGTATCACGATATTCTGCCTGAAAAACAAGTGTTCTTTGATGTGACTCCCAAGGAGCTTGAACAGCATCTACAAATGCTTCACGACGAAGGTGTTACTCCCATCAGTCTCGATCAGCTAGTAATGCATCTAAGAACTGGATTACCTCTACCAGAGAAGCCAATTTTGCTAACCTTTGATGATGGCTATGGCGGTCATTACGAGTATGCTTATCCTTTATTGAAAAAATACGGCTATCCAGGTGTTTTTTCAGTTTATACATCTAATGTTGGTAAAAACACTGGTAGAACTCATGTAACGTGGGAGCAACTGCGAGAAATGGCAGCTGATCCATTAGTCACAATTGCCTCTCATAGCGTCACCCATCCTTTAGATATGAGAGTATTATCAGAAGGCCAGATTCAGGTAGAGGTGACAGAATCCAAACGCGAACTAGAAGCGCAGTTAGGTATTCCCATGCGCTATTTTACCTATCCCTCAGGTAAGTATGATGAGCGGGTGACAAATTGGGTTCGACAGGCAGGATATGAGGCGGCACTGACTATGAACGATCTCGAAGATCGCTTTGCTGGTGAGTCGAAAGATTTGCTAGCAATTGATCGCATCGGACAGGGAAATTTACAATCTGCGATCGCTCAAGCTCGGGGTGGAACTCAACAAAGTGGAAATCAACAGTTGGATCGTCGGCAACTCCACTCAAAAAGAATTAAGTTGCGATCACATTTAACGAATCGCAATGACACACAGAGTTATCAGAAAGAAAACAAATAATTTTATTCTCTTGATGGGTATTAGGTATCAGGTCTTGCATTAATATCAAAAAGTAAATATTTTTCAAGTGGGCACTGCCCACCTTAGGGTATAGCTAACACCATCAGGCTAAAGTTACTTTTTCAATAAGTTATCGTACTCAAAATAATCTCCGAAACCTGACAGGAAGGGCATAATTAATGATAAAGTTTAACGAGTAAAAGACTGGTCAGGTTGTGAAGGGAAATACTATTATGTCATCTGAAGCAATTAGCGTTGTTATGAAGATGATAGATTCTGTACCTGAAGACTTACAAGACAGAGTTTTAGAGTATATAAAAGAGTATCTTGATGATTTGTTTGAAGAACTTCAATTGGACAAATCATTTAAGAAAACGCAACAACAATTAGTAGCAGCTAGACGTGCTAAGCAAGACATTGCCTCTGGACTTGCTATTTATAGATATCGCTGCCATAAAAGCTTGTATTAGCACTAATGGTATTGTTGCTTACTCTTATATGCCTTAACCCGTTACGAATGGTCCTACTTTAGTAAGAATTTCCAATAAGATCTGCTTTTCTGCTGCCACTACTTGCAAATCAACTTCCTGCGCTTGTACTTGAGCCAATAAGTCAGTTTTTTGGACTGCCAAGCTCAGCAGAGTCCCTAATAGTGTTGCAAATTGAATTTCAGCGATTTTCCAGTTGCGAGTTTGGGCACACTGGTGAATGCACAACAAGCCCCACAGATCTTTATCTTTGACTAGCGGTATAACCAAGTTTGCTTTCACCTCAAGTTGAGAGAGCATTTGAACATAGCAATCTTTTAACCCTGCATTGTGGATATCAGTGATCGCTCGAATGCGTCCCTGACGATATTGAGTAGCATATATTTCCTTAAAGCAAATATCTTGAATTTTCACCGAAAAAGCAGAAATAAAGTCTGGTGACACATCCTCTGAAACAATCTCACCTTCAGCAAACTCTAAATTAGGGTTAAAGCGGTAAATCACAACCCGATCAGCATCAAGGGCACGACGGAGTTTTCCAATTGTTGTCTTGAAAATCGAATTGAAGTCAATAGATTGCTGAATACTAGCAATTACTTCAAATAAAATTAGCTGTCTGTCTGTCCCCTGTGGCGATAAATCAATAAACTCTTGGGGTTGAAGAACCAAGTTGGTATTGAGCGTATGCACCTGTTGGTTGAGCTTGTACTCGTGAATTGCTGAGGCGAATTGTTTACCTAATTGTTGAGCTAATTCAATCTCGTTGATAGTCCACTCGCGAGTTTGTGCCTTTTTAGATTCTTGCCAAATCTCAAATGATTGACGAGGGTACAACTGACGTTGATCTGGATCGAACTGCCCTGCCCATAAAGTATCTGTCTCAATTTCGTTTCCAAAAACACTTAGGTACCCCACTAATTGTTGACGATGTTGGAGTGGCACGATCAATATACTGCGAATATTGGTTGGTCGGAAAGCGACTTGCAGATTTCTTAACTCTGTAATTTTATATATGTCTGAAATTGCCCATACCTCATACTTATCAGACTTATAGTGTTCCTGCCAGACACAATATTGCTCCATCAGAGGATATCTCGCAGTCTCTGGCATCACAGGTTGAGTTCCACAAGTATAAACATTGAAATAATTGCCAGAGTTTTCTCGGCTATCTACTGAGTTTGTAATACTATTATTGTTGTGGACATTAGAGACTTTATCTCTGATGTATAGTCTGCCACCAGAACCATTCAATACTGCGACAGTTTCTTCTAGGGCTGATTGTAACTCGATGGTCGGCAGTGAATGTAGTAGAGTGTTGATTTTATTGATGATGTCTTCCCTTATGGCTTTTTCACGCCCTTGGGTGATGAAAGCATCGCGAGCGATCGCCATCGAAAGCTCATTGGCTACCATCTGAATCACTTCCAATTCCTTTTCCAGAATCGAACGTGGAGTACTGTTATGAGATACCAGCAACCCCCAGAGATTTTCGTGATGGAAAATAGGTACTACTATAGAAGATTTCACACCCATTGCCATCAGATATTCAACGTGACAGGGATCTACTGCCCGGTAACGAACCTCATCAGATCTCACGTCACCATTTTCCAACTCATATAAGGAACTTTGACCAATTTGTTGAGTATCAACATTGACACAAGAACGTACTCGTGACTTGATAAACAGTTCACGGGCATGAGGTGGAATGTCATCCGCAGGAAAATTTAGTCTTAATAGCGATGGCAACCGATTCTCTTTTATCGATTCAGTAACAACCTGGCCACTACCATCCGGAGCAAATTTGTAAATCTTAACTCTATCAGTGTTGAGGAACGAATGTAACTCAGTTACTGTTGTATTTAAAATTTCTGGTAACTCTGGTTTTTGACGAATATAATTTCTAATGCGATGCCCCAGATTTTCTGGCTCCACACTTAAATGCACTTCTGGTTTTCTGCTAGGATTCATTACAAATCAATGAGAAAAATAGGTAATCATTGTTATTATATTTAGGTAATTTGCGTATCTTAAAGAGAATTACGCATTTTTGTTTACAATATTTTACATTTTTTTCCTGTTAAACAGTAAATATACTATTTTCCGAGCGGAGTGCTAGTGGTAGTAAGTTCATGCCTCTTTGACTCCCAATTCTTCGGTGAGGCGGCTCAAAGCTTGGAGATGAACGACCGAAACTAGGACAGATACGGGTACCCTTACAGAAATATCAACATTATTGTAAAGAGGTTGTGCGTCCAATATTACTCCTTATACTTAAATGTTAATATTTAGAAGTAGTGCAGCTTTATTTCAAATTGTCACGTATGCTTTTGTTAGATCGCTTAGATTTAGGATTTGTTGATTTCTTTGGAGAAATGGGTTGAAACTGTGAAACAAATTTCTCTGGAGAATCGAGAGGTAGCTGAGTTATTCCAAGTCGTGTAAAATTAGCCCAAGCTTCATCGTTGAGTAAGCTGATCGCCGCATTAGAATCAACGGATGCGATGATTTCCATCAGAGATTGCCATCCCGAACGCAAAAACTCAATATTTGAATCTTCCACAGAAATCTCACCTAATAATGAAATTGCAATTCCTAAAATTTTCGAATATACTGGTATCTTATTTAACTTTAATCCCTGAGATACTACCTTCAACCACAGGGGATATTCTTGCCAATTATTCTTATGCAACTGTTTTAATCCATAGTCTTCCATCTCCAGTACATCCCAGCAAAGAAAGGCGTCTGCTGTTAATTGGCACAACTCATTTAAGGAGACTTGTTGTTGGGCTTCTAGATCGGCTAACCAGTTTGATGCTTTTTCGAGAATTTGCTTACCCTGTCTAACTTGGATGATGTATCTATTTTCTATAACATCAAATAAAATAAAAATTGAGATAGCTTCCCAGTAAGCTTGACATTCATGTGATATATATAAATTGCTGACAATTTTGCCTTGCTCAGGGACATGAATTCCTAATCCTGAAGCTTGAATAAGTGACTGAGCTTCCGTAATTGTCAAACTATTAATATTGGAAATTAGATTTTCTATAGATACAACTTCTGATAAATCTGGTAAATCTACCGCTTTTTCTGATAATGACTCAAACTGAAACTTAATATTTTGCTGAAAGGGATCGGCGATCGCATAGATTTGTTTCATTTGTGGTGGTAGCGAAACAGTCCCTTGCTTATAAAATTCACGTCCTTGAGGTGTGATGACAAGCGCTCCTGTTTCGGAAACTTCCAAGCTCTGTAAGCCTTTAAGATTTACTGTCGTACTTTGAACAAAGACAATATCTAACCCAAGTACTTCTGCCAACTCCTTTACCGTCGGGGAAGGTACAAACTCAATACTTGCACGCAAAATAAATTCCTCAAGTACGTTAAACTTCCGTGGTTCGCTAACAGTAACCTCAACTGGTATTTGCTGGATATTATAGCGAAATTGACGCGCAGCTAAGACGACTAAACCGGGACTTTGCTTTTCAATTTGTTCCACTAAAAAACTCAATTTCTCATCAATAAATTTCGAGTTATGTATCGGATGTCTTGGATTTGCTGGAGAATTATTGGGAATGTTAGATTTCTTCTGTTTGGGAGAGATCATAAAATAACTTCAAAATCTTAAATTACAATATTTGTCATGTAGCCATCCTGAATCAAACGGTCAAAAATCATAATTCGATAACAGCTTTCAAGGAAATCAGGATTCTGATACTTTCATTTTTATCAACTTAAATAGGATTCGTTAGTAGAACACAAATATCTAATCCCTCTATAAGTAGATTGACGCAAAGAACATAAATATGCAAACAAACGTTAATAGCCATCATATCTGATTAACAACTGTAAGGGCGGGTTTAACAAGAATACCGTTTTACCAACTTTCGGTGATTGGGCATTGGGTAGGGTATGAGCGTGCAGAAATATGACAAAACTCGACGCAACATAAGGTTAGCGTTACCGTTAGGGCAGCCTGATTCTTATCGTTTTACCAACATTCGGTTATTAGTTGGGATTTACAAAATATTTTTAAGGACGTTTATTTTAATTGCCAATTACCTTCATAGTTGCAGATTATTTTCAATAAGCTTGCTGCGCTCACAGTCGAAAACAACTCGGTCTAAGTATGCAGTAAACAAAAGAGCATTATATTAGGTGGAGCGAATTGTAAAAAAAGCGAAATTTTTCGGATTCAGTCCCTATTTTCGAGTACATTTTTCTTCAGGTTCTAAAAGGCTTGCCGTATCAGAATTCTAAAATGTGTAGCGCCCCCAGGGCAAACGCATCTGAATTCTGTAATTCATGCCCAGCAAGGGTTTTTTAATTTTAGTTACAAAACTGAACAATGGTTGAAACCTTTGCCCAGTAAGCATTCTAAAAATAAGATGCGTTTGCCCTGGTAGCGTCCCAAGTTGTGGCGAGCAATTATCAAATAGCGTATCAGAACATAGGATTAAATATGTGGTTGATTCAATTTGGTTCCGCACTTGATACAAAAGTTGTTATTAGCAGAATTATGATGACCACAATTGGTACAGACAATGTAATTTTGAACTTGTGGAGGAGAGGGTTGTACTGGAATTGCTTGGACAGGTGCTAAACTTATTTGTGTATAGGACTTAGCAAAGTGTTGACGTAACAGGTCATGCATAAATCTATAACTACCACCTACTCGTTGTAGAAATAGACGATTGGTGCAATAGTCGAGGAACTTGGCATAGTTCCAAGGAATAGACCCACTAGACCACAGAATTACACGCAGTATAAAATGCTTAATGGCTGGTATTCCACCTGCGAGTATTCCAATAAGTATTCCAAAAGCTATTTCTAAACTTAAGCTATCAATTAAGATC
>JAQYWP010000367.1 GCA_029379285.1 Rhizonema sp. PD38 | reverse complement strand
GTTTTAAAGTAATAACACTTATGTATTATTACGTAGAAAATTATTCTGTATATTTCAAATTAGGAGAAAAGCAACAAGCACTTTCATACTTCAACAAATCCCTGTTATTGATGCGGGAGGTAGGCAACAAAGCAGGCGTTGCTATTATTCTCAGCAACGCCTGCTTTGTATACGACAATTTAGGAAAAAAGCAACTCGCTCTTTCATACTACAACCAATCCTTGCACTTGACGCAGGAGGTGGGCGACAAAGCAGAGGAACCTACTACCCTCATTAACATTGCTCTTCTAGAGCGCAACAGAGGCAATCTCAACGCAGCTCTAACTTCAATAAAGGATGCTATCAATATTATTGAAGACTTACGTACCAAAGTCGTCAATCAAGAACTGCGTACCTCTTACTTTGCCTCAAATCAAGTTGCTTACCAGTTCTATATCGACTTACTAATGCAGTTGCACAAACAGCAACCGTCCAAAGGATATAACGCTCAAGCACTGCACACTAGCGAACGCGCACGGGCGCGAAGTCTTTTAGAACTCCTCACTGAATCTACACCTTGACATTCGTCAAGGTGTAGATTCCAAGTTAGTCGAACTTGAACGTAGCTTGCTTCAGCACCTAAATGCCGCAGAATTCCAAAAGACTAAACTGCTTCAAGGTCAGTATGATAATAAACAATTAAATAATATCAAACAACAGATAGAATCTCTTGAGTCTCAGCTTGACGACGTACAAGCACAAATTCGCGTCAAAAGTCCTGAATATGCAAAATTAACTCAAAGTAATAAATTTGACGAACTTGTACTCACTCTGCCACAGATTCAACAACTTGTACTTGATGATAATACTCTGCTTTTAGAATATTCCCTTGGAGAGGAACGTAGTTTTCTATGGGCAGTCAGCAAGAAAAGTATTACTAGTTACGAACTTCCTAAAGGCACTGATATTGAAGCTGCGGCGTTAGCTTTCAAAAAAGAACTGTTAGAAAAACAAAATTCTGCGGCTATTCCTGTTTCAGGAATGAAATTAAGTCAAATGATTCTCGCACCCGTCGCCAATCAACTAAAGCAAAAACGCTTGCTAGTTGTTGGTGACGGTGCTTTGCAAACAATTCCCTTTACAGTATTACCCATACCAGGAAGCAGTAAAGGAAATACACCTGCTCCCTTACTAGTACAGAACGAGATAGTGACTCTACCTTCTGCCTCTAGCATTGCGGTATTGCGGAATGAATTGAAAAAAAGACGCCCACTCGCTCCTAAAACTATCGCTGTGCTTGCCTTTCCTGTGTTTAGCTCCGACGATGAGCGCCTGAAAAAGATTCCACGCCCACGCAATGCTCAATCGAGAGATTCTGAATCGAGAGGTTCTGAATTAGACAATCAAATAGACGAATGTGTCAACTTGGGTTCTCTTAAATATACCGAAACGGAAGCTAATAATATTCTTTCTCTTGAACTAAATTCTACAAAGAAATTTTCTGCTTTGGGTTTTGCCGCATCTGTTAGCACTGTAGTCAAACCAGATTTATCGCAGTATCAAATAGTTCATTTTGCTACTCATGGTTGCGTTTCCGAAAAGAATCCGCAATTATCAAAATTAGTGCTTTCCCGGTTTGATGAAAAAGGTGACAATATTGATGGGAATCTGAATCTCAACAAAATCTACAACCTCAATTTACCAGTTGAACTCGTTACCCTTAGCGCTTGCAAAACCGGATTGGGGAAAAATGTGCAGGGAGAAGGCTTGGTAGGGTTGACAAGAGGCTTTATGTATGCGGGTGCAAAACGTGTCGTTGTAAGTTTATGGAGTGTGAATGATTTGACAACAGCTACCCTCATGCAGACATTTTACAAAAAGATGCTACAAGAACATCAAAATCCGGTGGCGGCAATGCGAGCAGCACAGTTAGAAATGTGGAACTCAGGGAAGGCACCCTATTACTGGGCGGCGTTTACTATCCAAGGTGAATGGCAATAAGGTTAAAGAACAAGCGCGATCACCAACACTCTGCAATAACCAAATATCCTGTGATTTAAACCATCGCCAGGTTCAAGTCAGATTTTGGTGATCTTTGGTTGAGGCAAGGCAGAGGGCAGAAGGAAAAAGAAGGAAAATGTCCAAAATTCTTATGTTACAAGGGTTACAAACCTTCTGCTTTCTGCCTCCTGCCCTCTGTTTTAAAACGAGTTTCCGTGTTGATCACCAAAATCTGACAAGAACCTTATACGTCAAATGCACAAACTAAGTTTTTTGTCCATTTAATTTTGTGAATTTTTAGATGTGTTTGCCCTATAGAATTACGTTATCTTGTGTACACTTACTCCTCTAAACAGCTAATAAGATTTCACATAAAACTATGAATTTATGTAAAGGTTCGTAGTTGCGCTACTCTGCGAGAAGCCGCTGACGGTCCTGACGCTCGTTCCTCGCTACCGCTTCGCTAACACTACTGCTTCGCTATCGTCGCTAACGCTTCTACAGCGCTCTAGATATCAGTGCGCTGAAGCGCAACTACAAACATGAATTTATTTGTGCCCACCTATTTATTGCTGCATTATGTGTTATGATAGTACATTATGGCAAGCTAGCTAAACCGTCGCAGTTAATGCCTCAAGCTTCAAGCGATCGCCTAACACATGTTGTCTGGAGAAGTTTAACTCATTCTCTGCTGTCAATTTTACACTTATTACAGGATAATAACCGTATTGTGTTGCTATTTCCTGGTAGCAATTGCACGATTGAAGACCAATTTTGCACTAAATTATCCCTCAAAATAAAACAGCATCTATGAAAACAGTTGAATATATCCAAGAACAAGAATTCGATTCACTTTTGACCAGCAACGAACTAGTTGTAATTGACTTTACCGCAACTTGGTGTGGACCTTGTAAGATGATCGCTCCTCTAATAGATAAATTAGCTCAAGAATATGACGGTCGTGCCTTAGTAGTCAAGGTAGATCTTGACGAGAATCAAAATCTTGCTAAAAGATTGAGTATTCGTAGTATTCCTGTAGTCATGATTTATAAAAATGCAACTCTGATGGAAACCATTGTTGGGGTAACTCCTTATGAAACATTCACCGCAGCTGTAACAAAGCTGCTTTAAACATTCTTGATAAGGCAGCTAAGAGTCACGGCTTGATCGTCTCTATGTCACCGACAAAATCTTTATTCCCTGGCAAGTTCGCGCGCAATGTCCATGTTCGCTGCCAGCACACGCACGAGATCAACAGGGTTTTCGCCCCGGTATTTCCTGATATACTGGGGATGCACTAACCACAAACGGACGAGACGCGGAGTAATATCACGTGAGTTTAATTACTTATAAATAAAAGACAGGTTCGTAGTTGCACATGAGGTTCAATCGAACGTCAGCAGGTTACATGATGTCTAAAGAGTTAACCTGCTGAAAAATCCTTTGAGCTTATCCTCATCTAACTTGCCATTGCTACGAACTCCGCTACAAACATCAACTCCGAAAGGACTAACAATCTCGATCACAACAGAGATATTCTCAGGCTTCAGCCCTCCTGCTAAGAAAATTGGCACATCCACAGCCTTGCGAATTCTGGCGCTGAGTTTCCAATCGTGAATGCGTCCCGTGCCTCCCAATTCTTTCACCTGCAAAGACTGATTGCCTGAATCTAACAAAATAGCATCCACATCGGGTGCGACTTTAATCGCCTTTACCACAGAATCTTCGGTGCTTACATGGATAACTTGGACTATTGATATTCCCGGCAACGCTTCTCGAATATCTTGGTAGTTTCCTGATGTTAAGCGATCGCATATCTGTATAGTATTTGTACGACAGCTCTTCAGTTGCTCAATTATTTTTTGGGCATCTGGGCTGCATGTGAGCAGAAAAGTGGCGATTGGCGGTGGCACGGCTGTAGCAATTTTTGCAATTAACTCTTCATCTATGACACCAGGTCCACTCGGCATCGCAGAAACTAAACCAAGAGCTGATGCACCATACCGAATAGCAGTCCACGCTTCCTCTACACTGCTAATACAGCAAATTTTAACTCTTGGCGTCACCGTTTTTTCCATTTCCTAAATAAAAAATTGGTGAAAGTATGGATGAGGAGCGCTAAAGCACTCACTACAAGCTTTTTTAATTTTTCATTTTTAATTCTGTTCCCCGGTACTCGTTCTCTTCCAAACGACGAAACAGAAACACCCAAAGTGGTAAAGAACTGTTAATCGCAACCAATCGCAATAAATGACCTGCGGTGACAATTTCAACGTTATGATCTAATGCCAGAGCAACTAGAATCATTTCCGCCGATCCTCCTGGGGCTGTAACTAGCATACAAGTTAACCAGTCCCATGATGTTAATTGCATGGCCAAGATGGCGGCGATCGCTCCTGCCACCAGAGTCAATACGACAGACATTAGGGTGTAAGCTATTGTTTGTATTTTAAAAGTCGGTTTCTTACCCCAATACTCTCCAATCGTAATTCCCAAAAGCATTTGACCGATTAAGTTGATCAAAGGTGGCGGAATAAAGTTAACATCACCAAGAACAGGTAGCCAATTCATTAAGGGATTAAACGCTATACCAATTATTAATGCACCAAAAAAATCGCCTGTAGGAATTTTAGCTCTCACCGCAAGATAAGCTCCCAATCCACCTAGTACCAGTGCTAATAAGAGAAATCCTAATTGAGATGGAGCGAGACTGAGTAAGGCACCTTGAAGAGGAAATGTTTTGAGGTTGACGTAAGTCCCCGTTGATACTCTAGCAATTGAAGGAATTAGTAAAACTACTGTAGTCACGCGAAGTGCCTGAACGAGTGCTACTAGGGTGACATCTCTACCATAATCTGCCGCAATCGCTGACATAAGTCCGACACCGCCAGGAACCGTCGCGAGCATTGCCGTTAATAAATTGGTTTTTATCAAGCGAGAGTAGATGTAGCCAATAACGGTACCACATATCAATATAAAAAAGGTAAGAAAGATAAATACAGGTGCATAAGAAGCAACACTAGCTAGATTACCGCGAGCAATAGAAAAGCCAACATTCAGCCCCACAAGTGCCATACCAAGTTTTCTCACACTCCGGTTGGGTAAGAGGCAAGATTCATAAAGAATCCGATAAGTTTGAAGTGTAATCGCACCGGAGATAATACCGCCAAACAGCCAGGTGACTCCTCCAATATGCAATTGGGAGAGCAACAAACCCAAGGGTAAAGCCAGAAGTATTTCCAAGCCAAGAATAATCAACGGCTTTAGCTCGGTAACAACACTTTGCTCATTGTTGCCAGCCTTCTGGGGAATGGCTGTGCTTAAGATTTGATTCATCGATCAACATGTAACTGAACTATTTACCCAACTTATCGCGATCGCACGAGTTAGACAGCATCTCATCGATATATTATTCATGTAGTCTTCTTACTCCCGTCCCTCAAATGTCTATTGAAAGTTCTACCACTATAACTGTTCCCGCTACGACTGCTAACTTGGGACCGGGTTTCGATTGTATCGGTGCAGCTTTAACACTATATAATAAGTTCAAGTTTTCTCACCTTGAGCACGACGAAGTGACAATATCTGTCACGGGTGTAGAGGCCCAGAAGGTACAAACAGATCAAAGCAATCTACTTTATCAGGCATTTGCGAAGTTCTATGAGTGCTTACAACAAACTCCGCCACCTGTCAAGATAGAAATTGAGCTAGGTGTACCCTTAGCACGAGGTTTGGGGAGTTCGGCAACGGCGATTGTTGGTGGTTTGCTTGGGGCAAATTTCTTGGCAGGTAAACCTTTGAGCCAGTTACAGGTGATGGAGTTGGCGATCACAATGGAAGGACATCCGGATAATGTGGTATCGGCGCTTTTGGGGGGATGTCGTTTGGCGGCTACGGGAGTTGAGGATGAACGACAGCAGAGTCTGTGGCAGATTTGTGAGGTTCCTTGGTGTGAAGACGTTATACCTGTAGTGGCGATTCCAGATTTTGAGCTTTCAACAAAGGAGGCGCGGCGCGTTTTGCCAATAGAGGTGAGTCGTGCAGATGCGATTTTTAATGCAGCACATCTCGGGTTGTTGTTGCGTGGGTTGCAAACTGGTAAGGGAGATTGGTTAAAGGCTGCTTTGCAAGATAAATTACATCACCCTTATCGGAAATCACTGATTCAGGGATACGACGCTGTGAATTCGGCTGCTGTTAATGCGGGAGCTTACGGCATGGTTATTAGTGGTGCAGGACCAACTTTATTAGCCTTAACTGATACATGCAAAGCCCCAGATGTAGCGGCAGCGATGGCAGCCGCTTGGCAGTTCGAGGGAATTACCTCAGTTGTGCGATCGCTCTGTATTGATACCCAAGGTGCAACAAGTGAGGAGCAGTAATATCATGCCATGGATGTAAACTCGCCTTCGGCTACAACCTTACCTATTTTTTTGTCCTTCCGCCAAGTTGCCCAAATCAAATGATTCATAGTGACTACTCCACCATCATCTACAGCTAAAAAGGCAGATGCTAAAGCTATGTTGCGAATCTTCGCTCCGGCAATCTCTAGCGGACTCTAT
Source organism: Rhizonema sp. PD38 (assembly GCA_029379285.1). Lineage (GTDB taxonomy): Bacteria > Cyanobacteriota > Cyanobacteriia > Cyanobacteriales > Nostocaceae > Rhizonema. The sequence goes on along the minus strand of JAQYWP010000367.1, from coordinate 1,317 downwards.
GCTTCTCAGCCCAGGTAGCACAAGGCTACATCTTGTTGCAGCAGATCATTTAGTCGTGTTGTGGATTGTCATTAATTCATAATCATTCTTACTGAGATCTGCTTGCTTGTAATTGAGATGCTTTGAGCAAATCTGACTCGGTGTGGGGATGAACCTCATTTTGCTGAACGGCAAACCAAGCAATGGTTGTACCATCTTCACAAGAAAATTCAACTTCATAAGCCTCATCACCATAGACCTCAAGGATAACTCCTATGTCTCCAGCACAGACTCCCCTATTCTGGTAATTATTAGTCAGAAGCTGGACTACTGTGTATTGTTCAAGTGACATGATGTTCTACTCCCATAACTTATCTCTATTCTGCAAATCCAGAAAAAGGGGTTGCCAGCTTCAAAGTACCGTTAGCATCAAGAATCCACCCAGTCAGCAGCTTTCTCCCCCTAACTTCAATCACTATGGTCAATCTCTGTCCGTATTGATCGTTCTCTCCTACAATGTATTTCTGATTAACAAAGTTTACTTGTGCTTGCTCAATGTATAACATCAAGAGTTCCTGAGCATCCTCAATACTGTTGGGATGATAACCCAATATTCCGAGAAAAATCCTATCCTTTCCACTTCTGTGATTGGGAATGAGGACATATTCTGAAAATTTTCTCAAATCTCCTGTTACCGAAGAAAGGCAGAGGGCAGAAGGCAGAAGGGATATTGATTTTTGATCTGCCCGACGCAACCGGGTCTAAAGCCCCTAAATTTATTTATGAAAAGAAGAGAAAAGACGTATTTCGAGATGCGTAGCACAAGAAATACGGCGTCCTTATCAAATCCCCTAAATTTATTTATGGGGATTCCTTCTGCCCTCTGCCTTCGTACTTCTGCCTTCTTAATTGTTTAGCTACTAAATCCATTGTAAGGTAGGTTTACGCATCGCTGCGGGATCAGAGAGATTCCGAACGCTACTTTAGGAATGATAACCAGTTCAAACTTGAACGTCATCGCCCATTTGATAGTTCCTTTTGCAACACATCAAATATCAAGCTATCTTCAACCATCTGCTAGCATCTTTCGGTGTAATTAGGTAATTTGCATTATGACAAATTGTAACGTTGAGGCACACCCTCGTTACAATCTGCTTCGGAAAACTTCACGATAGGAGGGTTTTTCGGAGAATAAACAAGTATTTTTTACTAAAATATCTGGAAAATTTGACCATTTAGGAAAAAAATGTGTTTACAAAACTAAAACATGCTTCATATAATGTAACCAAAATAGAATCATGTGAAATGATTATTGAAGATGAATACCATTGAATATCC
>JAQYWP010000366.1 GCA_029379285.1 Rhizonema sp. PD38 | reverse complement strand
TATCTTCTTTGATTTGTCAAGTTCGGATTATACAAAATTAGATGAGCTTACCCTGGTCTATGCAGAACATAGCAAAACCGAAACTGTAACATTTCTCCTCAAAGAAATTAATGATCTACCTATTACAGAGGAGCTAAAACTCAAACTGAAAGACCAAATTAGCCCATCAGGCAGTACTTATACTGTACCAACGCAGGAACCAGGGCAAACGTATTAAAGAGGTCGATGAGGCACAGTATTTGAAGGTTTCTACTGAAGGTGCTCGCTTTCCAATTCTGCACAGGTAGTCTATTTCAAAAACATTGCTTCTTCAGGCGAAAGATTGACCAATTTCACACTCTCATCCCAAAGGCTCGCTGCTTTCTGTTGATCGTAGGATTCATCAGAGGACTGAATTTCGTCCAGTCCATCAAAATATTTACCTGTAACTCCATTGAGTAAGGGATCGAGGATAAATCTCGCAAGTGCAGCGCCCATTGTTTTAGAGTCCCTTGCTTTCTCTAGAACAGACGGTGAAATCGTTGTACTTAAAGCGGAGAGTTCTGCTTGACTGTAGTCTCGGGCTAACTTCGTATCGAGCATTAAGCCTGGGTTGAAAGCATTGACTGCGATCTTCAACTGTTGCTTTTGCAAGCGACGTGAGAGTTCATAGCAAGCGAGAATATTGCAAAGCTTAGAGGTGGTATAGCGGGTTCGCCCTGTGTTTCCGATATCATCATCGCTATTGTTAGTTGAGAATGCGAGGCGTTCGGCAGTTTGGTACTGTGGTTCAGGCATCCCAGTGTTTGCCTTTGGATTATGGGTGTCGCTGCTGACAAACACAATGCGAGAGCAAGCACTCAATCGGGGTAAGAGCAGATTGACAAGTAGAAAATGTCCCAAATGATTAACACCGAAGGTCATCTCAAACCCATCCTCTGTGTAGAATGTGCCTGAAACAATTTGAATTCCTGCATTACAAACAATTGCCTCTAGCGGGGGACGATCTATCGCCTTGTTATCTTCTGCAAACTGACGAATAGATGCTAGAGATGCCAAATCGATTGTCATGCCTTCGATGTAAGGATACTCAGTTTCTTTCTTCAAACGATCAACGCTTGCTTCAACCCTCGACGCATCTCGACTCGCAATAATGATGTGCCAGTTCTGCTGAGAGGTTGCGATCGCAAAAGCACAGTAATAACATAGCCCACTGTTCGCACCGGTGATAATGATTGATTTGTTGGGTTTCGTGGAAATTTGCATTGTTATTATTTGGGTTATTGGGAACTACACTAAAGATAAACATTGGAGTATAGTCCAATGTCAAGTAGTTATTCAAACTCAAAGTTTTATGCTGATTAGTGAACTATCTAGAGAAACAGGAGTATCTAAAGACACCATTCGCTTTTACGAGAAGGCTGGACTGTTGGATGCAACCTATAAGCGGGGAGACAATAACTACAGACAATACGATGAAGAGGTTGTAGAACGTTTAGCCTTTATTCGACAAGGAAAAGCACTCGGTTTTACGCTTAGTGAGATTAAGAAAGCGATTGACGAATGGGATACACTTTCATCGCAAGACAAAATGCAGATGACTCGCATCAAAATTGAAGAGGTTGACGAAAAAATCAGACAGTTACAAGAGTTCAGACACCATTTGGTAGAGAAGTTGAAACGTTTGGAAGTTCCGGGCTAACAATCCCAATGCACCGGAACAATGTCAAGCGATCGCTTAACGTCGAAGCGTCAACCGCCAATGCAATCACACACCCGGTTATTGCAACGGGTGGTGATATGGTAAGAGTATCCAGTTTTTAAATTACGGCGTTTTCTTGGCATGGGAATTTTTCAGCAATGATTACTTCAGCTGCAGTAATTTTAAACTTCCAAAACGTTAGCTTAAGCGACGAGCAATTTTACCAACTCTGCCAAGATAATGAAACTTGGCAACTGGAACGAACTGCCAAAGGAGAATTAGTAATTATGCCTCCCGTCGGTGGAGTCAGTGGAAATCGAGAAGCAGATTTGAATGCCGATTTGGTAATTTGGAATCGTCAAACTCAACTGGGAAGAGTCTTTAGCTCTTCTACCATATTTCGTTTACCCAATGGGGGAAACCGTTCTCCCGATGTCGCTTGGGTTACTAACGAACGCTGGCAATCATTAACACCAGAAGAACAAGAAAAGTTTCCCCCATTATGTCCTGATTTTGTCATCGAATTGCGTTCTCGCACCGACTCCCTAACCCAACTGCAAGAAAAATTGCAGGAATATCTCAACAGTGGCTTACGATTAGGTTGGTTAATTAATCCCCAAGCACAACAAGTAGAAATCTATCGTCCAAATCAAACCGTTGAAATTGTCCAATTACCCGCAAGTTTATCGGGAGAAGATGTGTTGCCAGGATTTGTTTTAGATTTACCTATTTTTTGAGGTGCAAATGGATGATACAGCAGGAATAAAATCTGAGAACCCCGGTTTCTTGAAGAAGCCGGGGTTCTGAACCACTAGTTATAAGAAAGCCCGTTGAAAACCCCTGAGAAGCAGGAGAATTGCGACGAGCTTCGTACTTCAGGCAGGGGATGAAAACGGGTGAAGCCCTTTAGGGCTGAGTGATGATTTGTTTTTTAGGTTCCGGCATAGTATCTATTAACTCTTCTATCAATTGAGTCATTGTTTTATCTTTTTCTGCTGCACATAAGCGAACCTTATTTAATCTACGCTCACTAATCCGTATTTTTAACTCTTTATTTTTCATATTGTTCCCTCAATATTACCACATTCATGTTAACATAGCTTTAGTTAAAGAAAACAAAGGAGGTGGTACAACTTGCTAACAAACTATGTGTACAAGCTACGTCCTAATGATACTGAGTCAAGCAAAATGAATAACTGGCTTGATATACTGCGTTCTACTTACAACTGGAATTTAGCCGACAGGATTAACCAGTACCATCACCAATTCATTCAAGGCGATTATTGCGTTATTAGGACTAAGGCTGAGGCTTGTCCTCTTACTTGCTTTGTTATTCTTTCTCCCCCTGCTGCTCCACTTCCCCTGCCCAAGAACTGCCTGCCTCAACAGATAAATTCCTTAACCAAACCGTATTGGGGTAGGCACTCCTCTCCCAAACTTGCTATCCATTACCCGGATGTTTCTTAACATTTGCGAGAGTATTCACTCACATTTTTTCTAACCCTGATTAGTTGGTCTTTCATTCTCAATAAAATAAGCAACAGCGTTTAGAGCAATTGATTTTTAAAATATAAACGATAAAGCTCACAGTTAATGGTGACAAAATCACCATTAATGTCGATTAGTCCCAGACTATTTAGTTTGTAAGCATGCAGAGAAAATAATTTGAGAGGATGCTCTGCGGAAACTACTTGTTTGAAAGCATTATTAAGTGCAATATCAGCTTGCAAAACTGTTAGCAGTCTCCGTAAGTGATCGCTATAAATCCCCGACTCGGTAGCTGCTTCAAGTAAGAGTTGCTTGAGCATTAGTTCTCTGTGAGCGATGTAATAGAAAGCAAAGTGCACCAAGTAAGGATGTCCCCCCACCATTTCCATAAGTTGCTTATTTTGGGTAGAAGTCCATTCAAGTCCATAACGGTGGGCTAAAGTCGTGACTTGCTCTAGTGTCAAAGGTGGCAATTTCAGGGGCAATCCTACATTAAATGGAGATTGATTGATCTGAAGCGGAATGTAAATTTCTGTGGAATAAGTGAGGACTAAACGGAGTTTTTGCCATATTTTTATAGTGGCTGCTTGTTCGTACCAAGAACGTAACAGCGAGAAAAACTCCTCAGCAATTTCTGGATATTCAAAAACTTGATTAACTTCGTTTAACCCCAAGACTAAAGGACTCTTAATTTCCTCTAATACATAGGCTTCAAAATAAATAGTACAGCTAACTTTACTGCCCATATCTTCATCCCAATACTCATTCAGATTTGGTTCTAGCTGTAACTTCCTACTGATGTTAGTGCTAAACCAACGAAAAAATTTATTGATATTGGAGAATATGGCCTTTTCTGCTTGTAGAAAGTCGATAGTCACAGTTTGATATTTCTGCGCTTGGGCGTGAGCTAATATCCGCAGCATCAAGGAAGTTTTACCCATTTTCCAAGGTCCTCTGATGCGGGTTATGCTACCTGGTTTGGTCACTTCTTCATAAGCAAGCAATTCTACAGGAGGACGTTCGATGTAAAACTTAGAGTCCAGAGGAACCGGACCGCCGGGAAATTCTTCTTTAGGAATGGCACTTTGACGGCGGAATTCTATGAGCGATTGCTGCTGTTCCTTAGTGAGTTGGCGCGACTCGAACACCCGCCTGAAGTTATGTTTACCTATTGGTTCTTCCCAAAAATCGCTCAAATTAGACCACAACTGTGAAGCAGTGCGACTGAGGTATTCCTTGACATAGTTAGTTTCTGCTGCCATGTCAGCATAAGTTTTTCCCGACCAAGTACAACGCAACACCACCTCTTGGAGCGGTGTTAAACTCTCGGGCAAACTAGCTTTGAGTAGATCTATCACTTCGTCAACGGTCATCAAGCTTGGTTTATTTATTCCCTGGCATAAAAAGATTATTTCACCAAAGTTTACTATTTTAGTCAGTTACACTCGGTTTGTAAAACTGTGACTTTAGGAGAGTTTGAAACCAAAATGCGAGAAAGACATGACATTCGCGGTTAAGCTTTCCAATCTTGCAACCCAACATATTGAATAAGGAAATGTTTATCGATGAAATTGCAATTGAGTATATGTAGCAAGCGAAGCGATCGCAAATAATGCCATTACCTCAGGCATAGCATTTACGGTGTGTCCATCAAACAAAAAAGCCACCAATGCACTGGCTGTCGCACCGCCCAACATTCGCAGAAATCCGATGACAGCAGCAGCACTGCCAGCTATTTCTGGTGCTAATTGAAGTGCATTGTGTATAGCATTAGGTGCAATTAGCCCATAACAAAATGTGTTGATGATCAGCAGAGGTAATAATGTTTCTACCTGAGCCGCATTACTAACCGACACTGCTACAAGTGCAATAGCGGAGATAGCAGCCAGTACGCCCAAAAGCAATGTGAAGCGGACGGAGTTAGGTTTAAACCGCATATTGCATCGATTGATTTAGAGGGGATTGCAGAATCAGATACCCCAGTCATCAAAATCAGGCGGCGTAATTATCACACAAAACTACTAACCGATGTGGAGATAGCAGTGCCTGTAAATGCTTTAACTAATAATGATGATATGAGGAGCGATCGCTCACGTGGCCAAAACCGCTCAATTTCTGTTGGTGGTAGTGTCACTGGTAGCGCAATGATTACAGGCGATCGCAATACGACCTCATTACAGTATTCTCAAGTATCTAGTGCTACCTCGGATGTAGATATCCGAGAGGAACTCAACGCAATCAATCATATATTTTCCAAATTGTCAAGTTCAGATCGTCGCAAGATTGACAATGCTTTTGCCGATGCTGAAGAAGAATTAGACAAACCGCAACCGGATAAAGCAGAGGTAGGAAAAGCTTTAGAGCGAGCAATTGATTATGCATCGAAGGCTCTTGGATTTGCATCTGAGATTGATTATCTTAAACCCCACCTAACTAAAACAGTAGCTTGGTTAGGTTCTGATTGGCACAAGCTTCTGAGGCTCGTTAGTTGAAGAATTTAACGCTCTTTCATTGCATGTGAGGCAAAATCAATGAGTGACAGTGAATTTCAAGGCGAAGATCGAAGTATTCAGGTTGGACAGGATATAAATAGTAGCAACGTTATTTCTGGGAATAGTAATGTCGGGGTTCAGGGCGATCGCGCCACAATCACGATTACCAACTACTATTACCGCGAAGATACCAAGTTAGTAACTGTTGAGTCGGGTGACACCGATGATCAAGAGATTCCCTGTCCTTATCGCGGTTTGTATCACTTTAGCCCCGATGACGCGGAGTTTTTCTTTGGACGTGAGGTGTTTGTCGAAGAACTGTTTCAAGCAACTCAAAATCGGAATTTTCTACCTGTATTGGGGGCATCAGGAAGTGGGAAATCTTCAGTTGTGTTAGCGGGATTAGTACCGAAGTTACAACAAACAGGTAACTGGTTATTTACCCATTTTCGTCCAGGCAAAGATCCTTTTTATGCTTTGGCGGAGTCGCTAGTACCTCTGTACACCCAGGGTGATGCGACTGTGCAAATTGCTCAAGCACGAGCATTAGCTAAGTATTTTTACGATGACAAAGTGACTTTGTCTGATATATTATCACATATCCAACGCCAACATCCCAATCATCGGGTGCTGTTAATTGCAGACCAATTTGAAGAACTTTATACTTTATGTCCAGATCAGAAAATCCGCTATAGTTTTTTAGACACCTTATTAGCCAGCTTTCAATCAGATGACAAAACTCATGTGCTGGTAGCAACCATGCGAGCGGATTTCTTGGGAAATGCCCTCTCCTATCCTAAATTTGGGGATGTGTTACAAAATGCTGATATCAAAATTAGGTCGATGAATCGTGAGGAACTTTCAGAGGTGATTGTCAAGCCAGCTTATAAGTTAGGTGTCACATTTCAAGATGGACTGGTAAAACGCATTCTGGATGATATCGAGGATGAACCGGGAAATTTACCTCTAATGGAGTTTGCTTTAACCGAGTTATGGAAAAGGCGAGCGGGTAAACAGTTAACTCATGCAGCTTATGAGGAAATTGGCGAGGTAACTGGTGCTTTAGCTCGTCATGCAGACCATAATTATCGCTCATTGAGTGTAACTGAACAAGAACAGATGCGGCGAGTTTTCATCCAATTAGTACGTCCGGGAGAAGGAACAGAAGATACCCGACGATTGGCAACTAAAGCAGAATTGGGTGAGGAAAAATGGTCTTTGGTACAAAAACTGGCGGATCGTGATGCGCGATTAGTCATCACCAGTCAAAATGCCACCAACCTTGAAACAGTAGAAATTGTCCATGAGGCACTGATTCGGAATTGGAGCGAACTCCGGCAATGGATGGACAGCGATCATAGCTTTCGCGCTTGGCAAGAACGGTTACGGGGAGCAATGTATCAATGGCAACAAATGCCCCAAGAAAAAGAAACATTGTTGCGCGGTGCAGTTTTGGCGGAGGCACAACAGAAGCTTAAAGAACATCAAGAGGATCTGAGCGTAGCAGAGCAAGAATTTATCCAAGCTAGTGCAGTACTACGGGATAGAGAGAAAAAGCAGGAGCAACGCAGAAGACGACTAACTGTTTCAGGATTGGTTGGTGGTTTGGGAGTAGCTTTGGCTTTAGCTGGGTTAGCGGGTATAGGCTGGCGGAATGCCGAAATCAACGAAATTAATGCCTTGGATCAAAGTGCCGATGGGCTTTTGAATTCAAATGGTGCCAAAGCTCTCGTATCCAGTGTCAAAGCTGCTGTAAAAATGCAAAATCAACCCTGGTTAGATGCAAATACCCACACTCAGGTAGAACTGACATTATTAAATACAGTTGATAACGTCGCCGCACCCAACACCTTGGGAGGGCACGCAAAACCAGTTCGGAGCGTCAGCTTCAGCCCGGATGGCTTGATGCTGGCTTCTGCTAGTAGTGACAACACGGTGAAACTGTGGGATGCCCGTACTGGCAAGGAAATTACAACCCTGACAGGGCATACAAACCAGGTTAATAGCGTCAGCTTCAGCCCGGATAGCTTGATGCTGGCTTCTGCTAGTAATGACAACACGGTGAAACTGTGGGATACCCGTACTGGCAAAGAAATCAAAACCCTGAGAGGGCATACAAACCCAGTTTATAGCATCAGCTTCAGCCCGGATGGCTTGATGCTTGCTTCTGCCAGTGCTGACAACACGGTGAAACTGTGGGATACCCGCACTC
>JAQYWP010000031.1:903-19178 GCA_029379285.1 Rhizonema sp. PD38 | reverse complement strand
GCTTAGTGGTGGCGATCACTGAACCCATGAGCCTTTTAGAAACGGAACGGTTTATCGAAAGCTTGCAATTATTAAAAATTAAAAGCAGTGGCTTATTAATTAACAGGATTTTAACAGAATCCGATACAGATTTAGACCGCTATAGTGAACAACAACAATTGCTAGAAAAATTCTTAAAACTACCAGTAAAACCTGTTTTTATTGTGCCGCAACAGGCATTAGAACCGCTTGGTAGTGAAGCGTTAGACAATATAATTAACCAAATTAAAAAAATTGATACAGTTAAAATTTCTCCACCACCACCCATACAATGGCCCGCGAAAGTGCTACCCAGTTTCGGCGATTTCATTGATGAAGGACGCAAACTTATCCTAGTAGGTGGCAAAGGAGGAGTGGGAAAAACGACAGTAGCAGCCGCTATTGGATGGGCATTAGCTTGTCGTTATCCAGAGCAAAATATCCGCATAATTTCCATCGACCCCGCCCATTCTTTGGGAGACGCTTTTGGGGTAAAATTGACACATGAACCTACTCAGATAACTGATCATTTAAGCGGTCAAGAAATCGATGCTGACATAGTATTAGAACAGTTCCGCAATGATTATCTTTGGGAATTAGCAGAAATGATGAGTGGAGAAGCAGCAGAACCAGGAGCGATAAAAATTGCTTACACTCCTGAAGCTTGGCGACAAATTGTCGCGCAGGCTTTACCTGGTATCGATGAAATGCTGTCCCTCATCACAGTAATGGATTTATTGAACAGCAAACAGCAAGATTTAATTATCCTCGATACTGCCCCTACAGGTCATCTTCTTCGCTTTCTGGAAATGCCATCTGCATTGGCTGACTGGCTAGCATGGATATTCAAGCTATGGATGAAGTATCAAAATGCTCTAGGTAGGATAGATTTCATGGGGCGGCTGCGGAATTTGCGACAACAAGTCGTACAAGCGCAGAAGAAAATGAAAGACGTTCAACACACTGAATTTGTTGGTGTCATCCAAGCTCAAGCTGCAATTATTGCAGAACAAGTGCGGTTAGCTGAGTCTTTACAAAAAATGGGAGTTCCACAGCGTTACGTGGTGCATAATCGCTACAGTCAGGATGATTCATTTGATGCAGGTCTATTTGCCGAGCAAACTATCATTCACTTACCAATTTTACCCCGTTCCGTAGAACCGTTAGCCAGAATTAAAGGAGCAGCAAATCTCCTGTTTTAATTCCTATAGCTGGATATGCCTTACCTGCCAATTACCGAGATTTTCGTGAAATGGTATTAGGTAATCTTCTGGCGGTTCGGGAGTAGGTTTGATAATTTGTTACTAAGAAGTCAAAAAAGCTGTTATCAGCGACAAAAAAATCAAGCCTTTTCAAGACATCTTGCAGGTTTTTACAAACATCTCGGTACAATACCATATAATCTCGGGTTACGTCAAAATAGAATTAATGCCGTGAATAATTAATTTTATGGATACTTCCCTTTTAGACTGGGCTATAGAAGAAAAATTGGTAACTTTAAGAGACGTAACTTGGGAGCAATTTAAAGGAATTGAGGCACAACTCATCGATAATCGCAGTGTGCGGCTATCTTATTTGTCAGGAATTTTAGAAATTATGTCCCCAGTTGGTCCGTTGCATGAGTACGTGAAAAGCACTCTCGGCTTACTGCTAGAAACGTATATGAAAGTATTGGGTATTAGGTTTTACAGAAGTGGCGGCTTTACCATAGAAAAAACTGGTTATGCTTCTGGGACACCTGATGAGTCTTACAGCATCGGCACCAAAAAAGATACTCCCGATATTTTAATTGAGGTCATCATTACCAGTGGCACTATTAACAGACGTGAATTATACAAACCCAAGCAAGTTCCCGAAGTTTGGTTTTGGAAATCTGACACCATTAGAATTTTTCATTTAAATTCCTCTGGGGAATATGAGTCCGTCGAGCGTAGCAGCTTCTTCCCAGATTTAAACCCAAATATCTTGTTGCAATATATCGCTATGCCCGACCAATACGATGCTGTTCAGGCATTTGAGCAGTTTCTCAGAAAGCAACGTCCTTGAGTTCAATTACTCCCCTAAAAATTTGGATTTTTGCGATCACAAAACCTTTTACATCTTTGCGATTGCCTCTTGCTGCGTGAAGTTTGTCTTACGGCTAATCACCGATCGCCACTTCTAATTGGCGCTAACAACTCATCAACCCATTGTTGCTCGGCTTGTGACAATGCAGGAGATGGAATGGGCTGCTGATAGTCAATGCGTTGATTATACCCAGATCGTTCACATACACCATCGAAAATCGTCTGCAAATCAACGGTCACTTCTTCATCTTCTAGCTTCAGTGGCAGGGGAAAACTCGGAATTGGTTCGGGCAAATTGAAGCCATACAAATCGGCTTTGGGGCGTTGCGAACTTCGACTAACAACAATACGGTAGTCTGTTGAAAGCAACTTACCCATCATGGTCATTGGTAAGTTACCACGCAGTAAGTCAATTTCAATCAGATGCGAAAAACTACTCAAAATAAGCGCTCGTTTCTTTTCGTAGGTTGTTCTACCCTTGCCCTTTTGCTTATTTTTAGGAGATAATACTTCAATTACGGTAATAACTGTATCAGTGCCAAATTCTCGGACTTCCAAATACCGCTCTTTCACTGTTATAGGCATAGGTAAGGTGATTGATTGCGGACGCTTCTGAGTCAGGGTAGAGCCTGTATCTGGCTGGACTTCAACATTTACTGGATTAGATAAGTTGGCGCTCAAAACTGTAGCATCAGGAATACCGACTAACACCTCGTCCTCATCCTGATCTTGGTAGATACGAGTTTCGACATCGATATAATAATTTGGGAGCAACTGAGGTGCAAGCGTATCAGCAATTGCCACCAAAAGCCGGGTATGGAATGACGACCAAAAAGCTGGGTGTTCGAGATAGGGATTCATTCCAGGAAAGGTCGAGGGCATCCTTTCAACTCCGATCTTCCGCGTTTTCTCCAGTATAACGAATAGGCACGACTATCGAATTGGAAAGAAATAATAGTATTTTTGAAACAGAACCAGAATTAAGTTGGCGAGTAAAAAGCCGACTGCAAAAAATGGGAGTTTTTTAGATGAACGATTTATTCAAAGGTTTTGAGCAGTTATTAGAATTGGCGAAAACCCTAGAAGAAAAAATTGACAAGGGAGAAATTAAGACGGATGTGCAGTTCAGTACTCGTCCTCTCAGAAGTATACCTCGGAATGGAGGTATTCCCCGTTCTGGTCATGTAACTAGCAATATTGGCACAAATCGCCCCACTCAACCGCAGTCAAGTTCTACTTCTGGTGACTCGAGTGCGGCATCAATTGACTCTACAGCAATCTCCCTGAAAGATATTGGCGGACTCAGCGAAGTCCTCCTCGAACTGAAAGAACTAATTGCTATACCTTTAAAACGTCCTGACTTACTCGCCAAACTCGGACTAGAACCTACACGCGGTGTTCTGTTAGTTGGTCCTCCAGGTACTGGCAAAACCCTCACTGCCCGTGCCCTTGCTGAAGAACTGGGAGTTAACTACATCGCCATAGTCGGGCCAGAAGTTATGGGCAAATATTACGGAGAAGCAGAACAAAGACTGCGCTCCATTTTTGAGAAAGCAGCCTCTAGCACTCCTTGTATAATATTCATTGATGAAATCGATAGTCTCGCCCCGGATCGTAGCAAAGTAGAAGGGGAAGTGGAAAAACGGCTAGTCGCACAACTTCTGAGTTTAATGGATGGCTTTGCCCAAACGAAAGGCGTGATTGTGCTAGCCGCCACTAATCGCCCGGAGCATCTTGACAGAGCGTTGCGTCGTCCTGGTAGATTTGACCGTGAAGTGCTGTTTCGCGTGCCAGATCGTCAAGGACGCTTGGAAATACTGCAAATTCTCACTCGCGCCATGCCTTTAGACGAGACGGTAGACTTTGAAGCGATCGCTGATTTAGCTGTCGGATTTGTCGGTGCAGACTTGAAAGGGGTTTGTCAAAAAGCTGCATACAGTGCCTTGCGTCGTCAAGTCCCCTTGATTGAAGACCCAATTCCCGATACGATGACGGTACAGCAGTCGGATTTTTTGCAAGCACTTAAAGAAATTAAACCTGCTGTTTTGCGTTCGGTAGAAGTAGAATCTCCTAACGTTGCGTGGGAAGACATTGGTGGGCTTTTAGAGATTAAGCAAACCCTACGCGAATCGGTAGAAGGCGCACTGCTACATCCGGAACTTTACCTAAAAACAAAAGCGCGATCGCCTAAAGGTATTTTACTTTGGGGACCACCCGGTACTGGCAAAACTATGTTAGCAAAAGCTGTGGCTTCCCAAGCTAGAGCTAATTTTATCTGCGTTAATGGTCCGGAATTACTTAGTAAGTGGGTGGGTGCTAGTGAACAAGCCGTGCGGGAATTGTTTGCCAAAGCAAGACTTGCAGCCCCTTGTGTGATATTTATCGACGAAATCGATACTTTAGCACCAGCAAGAGGACGTTACAGTGGTGATTCTGGAGTGAGCGATCGCGTCGTGGGACAATTGCTTACAGAATTGGACGGTTTACAAACAGGTGCTAATATCCTGCTGATTGCTGCTACTAATCGTCCTGATGCTATAGACCCAGCTTTACTCAGGGCAGGACGGTTAGATTTACAATTATTAGTGGATTTACCAAATCTGGAAAACCGTTTGTCAATTCTGGAAGTCCACAACCTTGAACGTCCATTGTCAGATGTGAATTTGGCATATTGGGCGGAAGTCACCGAGGGTTGGAACGGGGCTGATTTAGCATTACTAGGCGATCGCTCAGCCGTGGAAGCAATCCGTCGCTATCGCTCTCAAGGTATGACAGATCCGGCCGCAATCCGAATTACAACTGACGATTTTAGCTATGCTTACCAAGTTTTAAGCCAACAACGTCCGGCGTAAGCAATGTTATGGTAATGAAAGCTGACGCAACTGTGTACATTCTATATCTTGTGCTGATTCTTCATGTGTAGCAGGAAAATAGCGCAAATCAACTCATCTTTCCTCAGGAATCAAAATACAACACCTGCGAGAAAAACTAGACAATTCTCTTCAATCGTCCCGACTTCAAACACGATAACAGATTCGACACATTATTCATAGGACTTACGCACTGTACAAACGAGTCATCTTGTGTATCAACGTAAATACGTCGTTTCAGGCTTTTATCAACCACCTTTTGTTGGTTGTGATCGCCTAAAAATAGTCGAAAAATCAAGGTTGAATGCCTCAAACCCATACCTCATATTTGGGTTTTCCTGTCAATGCGTAAGTCCTATCTACTTAGAGTACAGTGTCACCTTTTATGCATTTTAATTTTCCTACGGGTGAGTTCAGATTTTGAGTCTAAATTCCAGAAAATAAAGAGGTAGCTGATGCAGAAAATCTTGGTTTTAGCAGCAAATCCTATTGGTACAAGTAAACTACGTCTAGACGAAGAGTTACGCGAAATTCAAGAGGCACTGAGACGGGCAAGGAAACGAGAGCAATTTGAGCTTTTATCAGTGCCAGCAGTACGTCATCAAGATCTTCGTCGATCTTTTTTAGACAATAAACCACAGTTTGTTCATTTTTCTGGACATGGATCTGGAGAAAAAGGTTTAGTATTTGAGGATGAAACAGGACAAGCGAAGTTAATCGATGCACAAGCGCTAAGTGGACTATTTGAGTTGTTTGCAGTGTACGGAAAGTGCGTATTGCTGAATGCTTGCTTTTCAGAAATTCAAGCTCATGCGATCGCACAACATATTGATTACGTCATTGGTATGAGTCAAGCAATTGGAGATAAAGCAGCAATTGAATTTGCGGTTGGCTTTTACGATGCTCTTGGCGGAGGAGAATCAGTTGAATTTGCATATAAGTTTGGCTGTCAGGCTATCAGGATGGCAGGCATTCCAGAACATCTAACTCCTAAATTGCTGATAAAAAAACAATTAGAGACTATAGGCTCAAATATAAATATTCCAGTTTCTTCTAACGTTGCGCTTGATTTTCGATTTAATACCTTCTTAGATAATTTAACTGATAACCTCAGTTCTGAACGAGGAATAGATTACACACGGTTGCGGAATTTTCTAGCGTTAGAGAAGTGGTTTGACGCTGACAAAGAAACCCTTAATGTTGTGCTTAAAGTCACTCAGAGAGAACAGGAAAAATGGCTTGATGTCCAATCAATCAACGATATTCCTTGTATCGACCTTCACACTATCGATCAACTATGGGTTAAATATAGCAATGGGCGTTTTGGTTTTAGTATACAGAAAAGTATTTGGCAAGATGTGGAAAACAATGAACAAGCTTTCAGCTATAAGGTTGGCTGGCGTATCTTGGGGAAGTGGGTATATCACCATAGCTTGACCTTTTCTCTAGATGCGCTTCCTGGACACTTGCCGTTTTGGGGTCGAGGGTGGTGTGGGCAAGGGCAATGGGTTCAAGAAGTTCAAATAGGTCAATGGGCTAACGCTCTTCTGTCGCATCAAAATTTATAATGCGTGCAAAGGAGAAGTGATGATTATTTTCTCCCATACACCCTTGAGATCTACGACTTCTTAGACAGTTGAGTATCTCGCCTTCACGAAATAACAGTGGCTTTGAATAGGTGCTTCAAATCTTCAACGAAACTGGTGAAAAATTTGTCCTCATCGACCTGCAATGCTACCCAGGCATTTGCTCCTGTTTTCGGTGTAGGACGACTATCAATTGATGTCTGTCCCAATGTCCACTCTCCCTTGGTTTCAACCCAGACTTTTGCCCTTTTCAACATCATGGTTTCTGGATAAAACAGGTATCCTAATGTTGCTGCATCATGGACAAGAAAACCTGGAATTCCTGCTGTTTCTCGATAACCTAAAGCTGTGCCAATCATGAACTCACAAAGAAGTATCAAAAATTGAGAAAGTTTACTCTCTGGATTCGCCTGAGTGACTGCCTGAGTCATATTTCGTGTGAAAATTAAGTGCCGCGTCACGTCCAGTGGCATCACGACAAGATCGTCTCGGCTATCAAATACTGTTTGAGCTGCTTCAGCATTAAACCAAATATTGAATTCAGCATGGGGAGTCACATTACCGGAACAGAAGAAGGCACCTCCCATGATGACAATTTCTTTGGCTTTTTTCAGGATGCCGGGACTTTTCGTTTCTGCCGCAGCGAGGTTGGTCAACGGACCGATCGCTACAATGGTAATTTCTTCCGGAGCTGCGTTCAACTCGTCGATGATGAGTTCGTCGGAGTAGCGAGCGTCCTCAAAATTATGCGTAACTGGGGGTAAGGTATGCGATAGATTGCCCATCCCATCAGATCCATGAATATGGGCGGCATCTTCCACAAATTCTTTTATGGGGACACCGCGACCCACTGTAATGTCTGGGAACCCTGCTAAATTTAAAATTTGCGACGCATTAGAAAATGTGCGTTTGGCAGCAACATTGCCATCGGCAGAAGTAACAGCGACAAGTTCAGCGAGTCCCTGTTGGACCAAGCTGAGAAGCCAAAGGAAGGCATAGATATCGTCTCCACCCGGATCGGTATCGAGAATAATTTTGGGATGACTGAGTTGAATTGTCATAAGAAAGGTTTCTCAAGTAAAGGATGATTCGACAATAGTCTGCTTAGGCATTATCCAAAAACAATTAATGATGCCAATTACTAGCAGAGGTAGCGCGTCTCATACGAAGTTGCCAAATTCCTCAAAGTCGATCGCGCCACTGCCTTCTCTATCCATGCACTTGAACATTGCTGCCAGCGTTGCGCTGGCAGTCCCAACAAATTACCTAAAGTAAAAAGATTTTTCTGCGATTTTAGCTGTATTTTCTGAATATTTGAATAAATCTCAATTAGTGCATCTAAAATGCATTTTCTCGGTAAAAAGTCAAGCAGTTGGTTCTTGGTATTTGACTCCTCGTTTTTGAAGACGGTACTCAGCAACGATAGGATAGACAATGCTGCGTAAGCGATTTATTGCACCGACAGGTCGATGGACTGCTAAACCATTCCAAACAGAAAAGCGAAGATTTTCCCCAAAGTCATCTTCTTGGGGTGATTGAACATTCTGATGCTTAACCGTCAGACGACCAACTGTCAAAAAGGGTGATTTCTCTTCCTTCCAAACAATGGTGGCATTATCGATAGGCATCTCTGGGCTAGCTTGAAATTGAATTTGAAAGTCCCAACAGTATTCAGCATCAGGCTTTGCTAAAGATTTAATGATATCCTCTCGGTAGTAGTTGTCTTCTGAACCTGAGGTTTTGGCACTCTTAAGTTCGCTTTTGGATCTGGACTGCGTAGGTATCTGTTGATGAGGTGATTGACTAGAAACAGGAGTAAATGCATATTGAATCACAGCTGGATATTCCACAGGAACTATACCCGGTTTAGTTGGATCAAAATTAGATTTGAGTCCCAAAGAAAAAGCTGAACCACTCCAATAGCTTTCTGTAAGTAAACTCTTGGGATATCGTTTGAAACCGTTTAATAGAAGTAAGAATTGTTTGGGATGCAGCAGTAGCCATAACAGTACGGATTTCTCAAACAATGGAGGAAACTCCGATTTATAAACCGCCAAAAAAAAGCTGTAGTAATATTGGATGGTTATGACAAAAAAGTTATTGGCATTGTGTACAATCAAATCCTGTGTTTTTAACTCGTGACTTTGGGATAGTCGTTCTCCTTCTACCCCCATCACTTTTATGGCCATAGAGCGTGTATCTGGTTTATAATCATCCTTAACTGAAAAGGCACCATTAGCGAATCGTAGCCATACTGGATATTGTTTCGGTTTTGCTAACAAACCTTGTTTTAAAGAAATGGTAGAAAGTTGAGCTTCAGTTAATGAGGTACTTTGACTCAATTTCTGCTTAATTGCTGCTTCATCAAAGTCAAAGATTTCTAATGTTGCTTTGACTGCAGCGTGAGTTTTAGTGTGAGTATCTCTCTTCGCTGGTTGTGCATTCTCACCTCCGTAAAGATTTTCCATCCGCTTTTTGATTAGATCGCGGAAGAGATCATAATATTTTAATTCGTCTTTTTCGGGATATTCTGTAAAAAGTTTCATTTTTTCAATGTTGGATTAATCAAGAAACACTTTATCAATTTTCTCTTACGCTCATTATTAATTCAAGCTTAATTTTTGCTTTAGGGTTTAATACCAATCTGGTATACACAACAATGATTGCTCTATATCTATTTCTGTGAATTAACCTTAATTCCCCAAGAAATTCTCCCCACCATTTTCCCTGCAAGAAGAGCGGAGAGGGGTTGGGTATAAAGTTCTTTTCCGCATGGATGATTGACGGGCATGATATCAATTGGTATTTAAATCCCTTTTTAAAACCAATACAGTTCAGTTTAGATAATTTATCTACCGCTAAAGAATTGTAAAGACGCGCCATATGGTGTCTCGAAGTAGAATATTGAACTGTATCGGTTTTAAAAGTGTTTTAAACTTTGAATGAACGAATGAGCATTTTTTGAATTGTCTTTAACAATTAGGGAAGATTTTATTATTTGTTACAAACTCAAACTCATTAGGTAATCAAACTGGTTTCCAATCTTCGCGATAAAAAGAAACTCTATAGTTTTTACCTTGAGGAATATTGCGATGCAACAATTGGGAGAGTGTTTTGGTATTCTGAATTTCCTCCCAACCTACTGGTGAAAAAGTTTCTGGATTGAAGATATTTTCTGCTAACAGAGGATTGGTGAAAGCTTGAGAAAAAGCATCAATTCCTATCAGTCGTCCCACCAAAGGCGGTAAAGCGGAATTTGGTCGCAGATCTTCTGCGTACAGTCCAACATACAACTCAATATTGTCTACATGACCATACAACCGTTTCAGTTCTTTTTGAGTGTTTTCATTGCCACTAATCTGATTGAAGTCAGTCACTCGTGGAAATTTACACATCTCACGATAATCGTTATAGCTTCTTAATTTTGCGCCGCGACCTAAAAGAATACTTGCTATCTCGGTGGGAATGAGAAAATCAGGCGTATTGAATAAACCCAGTTGGGCTGCAGGCTGGGAACAACTTTCCTCAAATATAGCTCCTAACCCTTTTTTGATAATCATGTCATTGTTCCACATCGAGTCAGGCATCGACATTTTTTTCCCTTCATGGATGAGAGTGTCGGGCAGCATACTATGCCAACGATAGACTAAGGTAAATTCTACCGCCATCCAATTTGGGCGATACCATTTTGCATCACTAAATGCTGGGGGATCAGTAAAGAATTGAAAATGATAGGGAGTAATGTGATTGATATAATCCTCAAGCACAATCTTCAGCATTTCAACCATCACAATATTTCTCGCCGTTTGGAAAAGGCGTTCATCATCCCACGTAGGATAATTTTTTGCCAAGAGATCGCACACGCGATTGTGTTCTCTTAAGCAAAGAACATTTAGCATTACATAGCCAATTTGCACATTGACCCGTTCTAACTCTACCCCCATAGCAAATAACTTTTGTTTTTTTTCTGGGGGAAAATTCTCTGATTTATGTACGAATTCATTGGTGATTACATGAGGTATTCCTTTAAATTCCTCCTTGGCTTGTCCATTTTCATCATAGTAAAAAGGAGGATACTCCTCCCCATTGAGAATTTGACTTTTGAGCTTGCCTCCCTGATGAGATCTGAGCAGGTGAGTAATTGTTGGGTTTAACCCATACACATTACATAAATCAATCTGGTGGTTAGAAGTATTCTTGAGGTGATTTTGGCGTTCTGTTCGCAAAAAACTGTCGGTAAACCATTGGACAAAATACGGGAACATCAGTGTGGATTTGGGCGAGTATTGAGTCTCTCCGGTTTTCTTATACAACACCGTCAGTGCTTCAACGGGAGGAAGATTTTTTTCAAACTGTTCAGTAGGAGCTAAATTCAATCCTGTATAGTTTTTATCAGCTGAAGGTTTCCAATCAAAAGGTGGTAAATGCAGCCCTGAATAGGTGCGTTCTGTTAATGACTCCCAAGAAGTGTAGGGAGACATTGTACTAAAGGGATAGGGTCGAGTAGGAAGTTTTGCGATCTCGATATTAACGAGACTTTTGTTGACTATTTTTTTGAGAGTATCATTGCTTTGAATAAAGTTCCACATCGGCTTCAAGCCAGTCAAAGCAAATGTCTCAAGTTTGTTTTTAAATCCATCTCTGGATGTATCTCTTTTAATAGTCATAATTGTTTGGTTATCCTTCGATCTTGTTAATTTGATTGCTTCTGTTCAATTTTAAGAGCTTGATATCGTCTTTTGAGTTCTTTTTACTTTACAGCAATTTTCAGGTAAATAGAACACAGTCGTAGGAGCGAACGGTGTGGTTCATTTATCTAAAAACTGCTGTAGTTTGTCGGCAAGCCTTTCTAGATTCTTGGGGCGGTAGTCTTTGAAGTTTTGCCAACGCTTGATCGTACTTTCGTGAAGATCGTCAATCCTCTCGCTCACCTCGCGGTACTTGATTCCCGACAATTTAAAAATCCCAGGATCGTTCTTAAAAATGCAGTTGTAATCAGGGTTTATACCATTGGGAATGGCACTTGGATCTAATTCTAGCCCCAATTCCAGCTTACCGATTGAATCGATCATCCACTGTAAGGCTGCGTCTGATAATCCCTTGTTTTCTTCGGTTCCACCACCGACGCAACCATGTCCGCCTGGAAACCAAACTTCAAGAAGCCTCTGATTCTCAGCATTCGAGTTTTTTACCATCGGTGTGACAGCGAAGGCTTCGCGAATTTCGTCGATCGCTACAGCGTGCAATGCATTTTGTATACACGTGTTTAAAGTGGTATCATGGAATTTATACCTTTGATGGAGCTGTTCTTGAACCTGCTTGAAAGCGGGTAGAGGGGGAATACCAAGAGCACCGACTGTGTCGAAACAACCAAGCAAGGTGATCGGGACGCGATCTCCGTTCTCTTCACGGTATTTGACTGCTTCTGCATCCTTTGGTTTAATGTCTCGTTTACGGTAAAGCTCGTAAGCCTCAGGTGCTTTGGTAATATGAGCGCGATCTTGCAAACCAGAGCAGTGGATCATCCCTGCTAGACTCCTGACTGTGTATGCACCTCGACTGAAACCGAACAGATAGATTTCGTCGCCAGGAACATAGTTGAGACTCAGAAAACGGTAGCCATCTTGTATATTTCTATCAATCCCTAGTCCAGCTATTCCGCCCATAAGCTTAGTCGCCTGACTATCTGTTCCAACTCCCTCGTCATAAAACACGATTTGTGGAGTCCCATCACTGGCAGTTGCTTTCACTGCCTGAGCCATCTTAATCACATTGCCTGGGCAAGGATTAGATAACTGTTGCCAAGTTCCATCACAACATACAACAAGACGTTTCATGTTTGCTCTCCTCTGCTTTGATTAATGGAATAAATTTCTGCTCAAAAAAGCGTAGGCTAATTTAAGCTATGCATCACAGAATGGCACGACAACCTCTTACTTTCTTTTTTCTTTCTTAGCGATCATCCTGTGGGTAACGAGCAGGAAAATTGGTAGAAGAATGAAAAATTTTTCCTACATTTCTACACTCATTCAACCCCATTGCCTTATACCCAATAGCTAATTTTCATCCAGCACATAACAATTCTGTTGGCTTTCAAATTTCAGACTTTTATGTCTGTTGTTTATTATTTACACAGTAACTTGATTGTATCAAGTTTTTTTTACTTTACCTTAATGAATTTAAAATCACAACACATTCTCTCTGTTTGTAATATTTTTTCAAGCTTTTTATATTTTCATGAAACTAAGAAAAGTAGGAAAAGTAGGAAACGATCTTTAGTTTTTTTTCGGCTTGATTTTTCTTAATAATTTTAATTGAATAGCTAGATAGTGTTTCTACTAATTTTAAATAAAAGCAAGTAAAATTGAACACAATTTATACTCTGAGTTCGTAGTGCGCCTTACCTCCCATGAAGCCGATCTGCTTGTACAATGCTTAGAGCAAAAGTTATAAAGGCAGCCAACGCTGATAGCAAGCTTTGTGTTACATTACTTCACTATAGGACTCCGATTTGATTTTTGAAAACATACTGAGACTAAAAAGCCCGTTTAATAAGGGTTCTATCTTAAATCCTGTTCAGAAATCAAACATGATTCCTATATCCAGCTACAACAATTGCCAACTCTAAATCGCCAAGTCGGATTTTACTACCCATAGTTAGCACAAAGGGGGCTGAAGGCTGATTGGCAGATAGGGGACTAAGTTGCTGCCCATTGACAAAGGTACCATTGCGGCTGTTAAGATCGATAATCTGAAGTTTATTGTTAGCCCACTGGATCACAGCATGGTGACGGGAGATCGTTGCCGGAACGCTCAACTCATAGGTACTCAGGTCAATGTCAACGGTAATGTGAGGAGAATAGTTACGCCCAATGAGCGATCGCAACCGATTTAGAGAGAAAGAATCGTTCGGTTTAGAACCGTTGAGAACAAGCAAATAGGTTGTCTCAGGTTTAAGTTGAGATATCCCAGGAATTGGATCGTAACCAAAGTCCCCAGCCATCACAAATCTGCTCCCAATTCACGAGTTGCTCTGAGCAAGCCTGTTGCTTGATGGGCGGTAAGTCTGCCTGTTTGATATAAATGATCCAGTTGCTGCGTTGCCTCTGCCGCAATGCCGGGGTGCCCAGATTTGAGAGCTGCCGCTTGGATTTGGCTGAGTAGTTCCCCAGTTTGGAGAGGATCGTCCACAGATGCCAATTCTGTACTGAAGCGATTGATATCCCATACTAGGCGATCGCGATCTACTTCAAGATTAATTTGTTGTGCTTCTCGATAGGAAGGAGTGAATTGTAATGCAGCACTGAATTGTAATGCAGCACCAAGCTGAAGAGGCGGAAAATCTAATGTCTGCAATTGAATTTTTGCAATTGTGTAAGTACCGCTTAGTTGACTAGGATTCAACGCCGACACTTCCAATGCCAATAGCACATCTGTTGAGGTATCTGCTCGCAGGTTTGGCAGACGAATTTCCCCTGTGGCAGTATCATTCAAAGGGAGGTAATCGGGACGAAACTGGCAGCAGCTTTTCAGCTTGACTCCTGCGGCTAGATTTAGTTGAAGGATGACATCTTTAACAGCAACCATTTGTACTGCTTGTAAACGTTCTTGTAGTTGAGTTGCCAGTAATGTTGGGTTATCGGCATACATAAACGTACCTCGCCCTTTGTCGCTAAGGCTTACCAGAAAAGCTGTATTGAAATGAGCGGCATCTCCTAATCCTACCGTATAAAGCGTAATCCCAACTGCAGCCATCATCTCGGCTTGCTCAATCAGGGGGCTAAGATCCTCCAAAATCTCTCCAGAGTCCGTGGTTGGATGCCCGTCTGTAATGAGAATTCCTACCCTTACTCCACCCAATGGCGGCACAGAACGAATCCAGTTCATAGCCAAGTCAGTTCGGGTTACTCCTTCAGCAACCAGAGTGTCCAAAATAGTTCGGAGGTTGCCTTCGTTGTTCTGATGAGGCACCAAAGGAGTCACCCAGTCAGCAAACCCTGCTAGAGATAAGCGATCGCCTTTTCGTAACTGGGCGACTAATTCCTCACAAGCTATTTTCGCTCGTTCCCACTTTTCACCTTGCATTGAGGCGCTTGTATCTATTGCCACAGCTAATTGCAAAGGTAAAGTTCGCGTGCAATTGTCATCGCCCGAAGGTAAAATCCGAACTCGTAAAACATGCTCCGAGATTTGTGAACTGATTTTGGCAGGGCGATCCCAGGCAAGTTGCAAGTCGAACATATCAATCGAACTGCTTATCGAGATAGATTCTCTGTTACTAATAGTACACCGTTGTGTCCTAAACCAACGATTAACTGCTTTCCAGACAAAATGTTGAAATCGGGATAGTTCTCAAAAATCCAGCGATTAAGAGGACGTTCAATTAAAGTTTCCAATAAAGTTTTAATCCGCCGACCGCCGAATAGCAAGTTATCAGTCTGCTGCATAATAACACTCAAAACTTCTAGCACCGAAGTCTGAAATAGCAGTACTAGCCGATATTTGTCCCTAGCAGATTCAGCCAACTGTCTGAGAAACTTCTCGCCTATTTTCCAAACAAACTCGGGACGAAGCAAGTCAAATACCACAATACTATCACCCAGACGGTTTAGCAGTTCCGCACGACCAATCCGACTGGTGAAGTGCCAGTGGACTTCTGAGCGAAAATGAGCCTCTACCTGAGCATAAGTGAAAGAACTAACACCATGCCGTTGCACTTCCGTCATTATTCCATTGCGGATTATACCACCATTCTGCGGATCTGTCAAATCAGAAGCGCCAATGTTACTCGTAAAAATAATGACAGTCTGATTAAAATAAACTGTCTGCCCTTTACCATCAGTGAGGCGACCATCCTCCAAAATTTGGAGAAACTTATCCAGAACTTTGGGATGAGCTTTTTCAATTTCATCAAACAGTAGAATGCTGTAAGGACGCTCCAAGATACGATTAGTCAGTATTCCTCCTTCTTCGTAACCAACGAAACCAGGTGGAGCACCCGCTAACTTCTCAGCCGCGTGTTCTTCTTTATACTCACTCATATCAAAACGGGCGAACGCTTGTTCATCTCCAAAGATAAAGCGCGTGAGTGATTTTGCTAACTCTGTTTTACCAACACCCGTAGGACCAACGAAAAAGAAAATTCCTTTTGGCTTGCTGTTACGACCACTGACATTACTCAAGCTGATGCCCACTTTAGCACTAGTCAATATAGTTGTTACAGCTTCTACAGCTCGAGGTTGACCGATGACAGATTGAGAAAGTTCTTCCCTAGCATAAGCAATTTTATCTATACTAATCTTCTCAAAAGGTTCATCTCGTTGCCCAAATTTGTAGAAATCTACTAAGCGGAAGACAGTTTTCGGGCTGAGGGGAATGCTTTCTCGCCAAGACGTGTGCCGGATAGCTTCTAAATCCATCGTCTGAAAGCCTTCAGTTAAGGCAGCAAATTCTTCAGCAGCAAGTTCGAGATCGGATTGTCCTTGACTAGAACGTTGGGCATTAATCTGATCTCCCCCATAAAATCCTTGTTGACCAAAACGTAGGATAAATTGAAGACGTTCTTCCTGATTGGGACGAGAAACCTGCACTAAAGCCACAAAGGGATTACTAGTATAAAACCAGGCAGGTACTCGGCGGAGATCGCTTGCTAAGAGGATGAGGGTGTTACGATAACCTTGGAGATGTCCTTCACGAATCACTGCCCCTTCCAGGGTACATTTTTTCAGCAACGCTAGGAGATGACGTTCATCCACCAGAAAGCGCTCTGGATCGGCAGTCAACATATCCCCCAAATCGACGATCGCCACCACTGAAGTTTTCGGCTGAGAGATTACTGCCCGTATCTGACTAAAGGCTACATCTGGCGACACGTGAGTGCTGGTTTGCCGTTGCACTACAGAGCCTGGGTTGGCACGGGATGGGGGCTGCATGGGATCGGCAATTGCAGGGGTTGGAGTAGAAGACTGTCCTAGGCGATCAAGTTGTTGTTGAGCCAATCGCTGCCGTGCCAGTTCATCAAACAGTTGCCGCATCTCCGACTGGGGAAAGGTTAAACCATCTACCGGATCATAACGAACAATTAGGTCAAATCCCAAGTTGAGGAAATAGGCATTGAGGAATTCTCCCATGCCCTGATAATTGCCCTGCCAAAGAAATTGATCGTGAATGTTGCTATATAGAATCAGGTGCTGGCGGCGATACAGGTGCTTTTCAAACTCTTGAATCCAACGGGCTGAGATTGAGAACATAGCAAACACTCATAACTTTTTTATAATAAAAAGAACTGAACGCGAAGTTTGATAACGGCTATGCTGTCACGCGATCGCAAAATTGCGTTACCCACGACTGATGAACTACCTTGTTCAGACGATACGCCTGTGGATAATGAAGATTAGAACTTTTTACCGAACGTTTTACTGTTTTTGCTTTCCACCATCTGGGCAGAGCGAATGGATTGGTTCTTCGGGGTAGATATGGCAGTGTATCATACTACCGGAGTTAATCCCAGAGTACCTGTAGTGCCAGATGGCTTTCTTTCACTGGGAGTAGAACGTAAAAAGGGTGGCAAATCGCGGAAAAGTTACGCTGTGTAGGAAGAAAATGAAGTCGTACCGATTTTCGTCCTAGAAATGGTATCTCACACACCAGGAGGTGAATATGACGAAAAGCTCGCCATATATACAAAACTGGGTGTGCTGTACTACGTGATTTACAATCCAGAGTATTGGCGACGCGACCAACATCAACCGTTTGAAGTGTATAAATTGGTGGATGGGAATTATCAATTGCAAATTGGCGAACCTTACTGGATGCCAGAAGTTGAGTTAGGGATTGGAAGATATCAGGGTGTGATAGGTGGGATTTCACAACAGTTCTTGTCTTGGTACGACAAAAGCGGAAATCGCTATTTGACATCAGATGAACTTGCACAACAGGAACGAACTCGCGCTGAACATTTAGCGCAGTACTTGCGATCGCTTGGCATTGATCCGAATAATTTGCCTAGTGATTCGTAACAGCTATTAGTTGAAGCATGGCATATTGAAACAGTGGATTGACAGTGAAAACTCATTAAGATCAGACCAAGCTACATAATTTATCCTTGCGACAAGGAGGAAGTGGTGAAGATCGCGTGCTGGCGTAGCAGCATTTAAGTTTTATAATAAAAAGAACTGAACGCGAAGTTTGATAACGGCTATGCTGTCACGCGATCGCAAAATTGCGTTACCCACGACTGATGAACTACCTTGTTCAGACGATACGCCTGTGGATAATGAAGATTAGAACTTTTTACCGAACGTTTTACTGTTTTTGCTTTCCACCATCTGGGCAGAGCGAATGGATTGGTTCTTCGGGGTAGATATGGCAGTGTATCATACTACCGGAGTTAATCCCAGAGTACCTGTAGTGCCAGATGGCTTTCTTTCACTGGGAGTAGAACGTAAAAAGGGTGGCAAATCGCGGAAAAGTTACGCTGTGTAGGAAGAAAATGAAGTCGTACCGATTTTCGTCCTAGAAATGGTATCTCACACACCAGGAGGTGAATATGACGAAAAGCTCGCCATATATACAAAACTGGGTGTGCTGTACTACGTGATTTACAATCCAGAGTATTGGCGACGCGACCAACATCAACCGTTTGAAGTGTATAAATTGGTGGATGGGAATTATCAATTGCAAATTGGCGAACCTTACTGGATGCCAGAAGTTGAGTTAGGGATTGGAAGATATCA
>JAQYWP010000031.1:0-803 GCA_029379285.1 Rhizonema sp. PD38 | reverse complement strand
AAATTGGCGAACCTTACTGGATGCCAGAAGTTGAGTTAGGGATTGGAAGATATCAAGGTGTAATTGGTGGGATTTCACAACAGTTCCTGTCTTGGTACGACAAAAGCGGAAATCGCTATTTGACATCAGACGAACAAGCACAACTTGAACGAACTCGCGCTGAACAGGAACGAACTCGCGCTGAACAGGAACGAACTCGCGCCGAACAGGAACGAACTCGCGTCGAACATTTAGCGCAGTACTTGAGATCGCTTGGGATTGATCCGGATAATTTGCCCAGTGATTCGTAATATCAAACGCTTTTGTCAGTCAACAAGAAAATATGTCATCTTGCACGAGCGCTGCGGCGAGTAATCATTATTGTCAAGATCCAAGCACGCGAAACCCGATGCTAGAGTAGCGGAAACTGGCATCAAAGCAAAAACGGTAGGCACAACGACAATCATCTGCCAAGCTGTACCAAGAGCCACCCCTTACTACGTGCTTTGTTGGATGTCCATCTTCGCTCCAAGCACTACCATCAGTGGGTGCGCCATTGTGGCTCTCATGCCAGATATCTTCACACCACTCCCAAACTAACCCGTGCAGATCGTGCAATCCCCAAGCATTTGGCTTTTTTTGTCCTACGGGTTGAGTTTTATTGCGGGCGTTCCAAGTGTACCAGGCATAGTTTGGCAGCAATTGTTTACTGTTACCGAAACTGTAGAGGGTTTGGGTTCCGGCGCGACTGGCATATTCCCACTCGGCTTCGGTAGGCAAGCGATAGAGTTTGCCTGTGAGTTGGGCGAGGCGATCGCAGAACT
>JAQYWP010000365.1 GCA_029379285.1 Rhizonema sp. PD38 | reverse complement strand
GAAATCTTTAGCTCTTCGGCTTGATATTTGGATCATTTTTTTATTGGAATACTCCAAAGAGTTAAGAACGCCAACCAAAATAATGTAGATTTATTTATCTCGATTCACTTTAATGCCTTCAATAGTGAAGCACATGGGTCAGAAGTTTATTATATTAGTGAGAAAGGCAAGAGATATGCTGAAGCAGTGTTGAACAAAATTGCTGCTCTTGGCTTCAGAAATCGCGGTATTAAATATAGGGATAATCTTTATGTTTTAAAATATACCAAGATGCCAGCAATTCTGATTGAGTGTTGCTTCTGTGATTCGTCAGATGATATGAGACTATTTGACGCTCAGAAGATGGCGGATGCTCTCAAAGATGGATTAATCGCAGCAATGCCAAGTAAATTTCAAGCAATTACACCATAAGATAGATTGACACTTCTATTTTTTTTAAGGGTAGGATTCGCGTGAAGATTTCGCGAATTATATCCTGTTAATTGGGTAATTATTCTAATACTGAGTTTTGTTTCTCCAGAGCGTCTGTCAAAGGACTGAGTTAATTTAACGTTACCACGTCAAGAATCTCATAGATTCTTGACGGCTAAGCTGGACTCCGGTAGCAATTGGTTAAAAGTGCACACTATGGTCCGTGCCAAAGCATGGAAAATCCTATGCTAGGAAGAAGTGCGATCGCACTTCTCAAGGGAAGCGCCCGTGTCAAATAACGATGCAATTTTTTTCTTCTTCGGCGCTTCTCCTTGTTTCACCCCCTTTCTCCTCTTCTCCCCATTCTTCACCAAGAGTGCATAAGCTCACAACATCGGCATCTATATTATTTATGATTGAAAGATCGGTTCATGTGAAGTGAGGCAGGAAATATGAGTGCTTCATCAAAATACTGGAATATTTGGCAAATTAGCTTAGCCAGTACAGGAGCAGGGTACAAATACAGTTTGGTTTCAACGGCACAAGAATTTTTTCAAAAACAAGTGGCGAATTCTCAGCTTGAAGACACGCAAACTGCTTTGCTATCCTACTTTCATGCCACTACGGCTGATACTACAGCTGCACTTGCAGGGCTTTGTCTAAGGTGCTACATTTCAGAATCTATCCTGAAAGCTTGCAAAAAAATAGATTATCTCTTTGGTAGTGAAAAACACTTTAACTACCAGGAATTACTTCCATTTGTTTTGAATGATGATGGCGAGACTCTGATTGTCTTAGGGAGCGATCGCAAAACTCAATTTGTCCTAAATAACAATAACGAAACTCACACACCAACTTACAAATTCTTTTCTCTGAGAATTTTGCAAACATTTAAGATCGACTCCCAACGTCGAATGAGTTTGGACAATTGGGTATACTTGCAAACTAAACAAAACCCAGAACTTAAAGATTTTTTAAAGGAATTTGGGTTTAAGCATCTGAGTGACTGGGCGCTATTAAATCGAGCTAGACCAAAACATTTAGAACGTTTATCAGCACGTGAGCGCCGTCTCATAGGAATCTTTCATGCCGTATATCGTCGAGACAGACTTCAGCAAAATCAAAAGGGAACTAGAAGATGTCCAGATCCATCTAAACTTCAATTACAGGAAATGCTGCATAAATTGCAAGACTTAGATATCAACATCCACTCTACAGAAGAGTTGATGAAAGAAATCAAACAAGTAGCAACGCAATTAAGGCATTATGATATTTGGAGTTCTAGAGAACCTTTAGAAATCAAAGACCAGGACACAGGAAATTATACACCTAGACCTGATTTACCGACTGATTCCCTAAATGAAGCAGATATTGAGGAGCAAGAATTTGTTGATTTGTTTAATGAGCAACTCAAACCTGCTTTGGATATTGCCATTAAGTCAGAAATTCGCGCCCTGATCACCAAATTAGAGAAAAGCAAAAATTATGCTCCTTTTGCACCTCAATTCATTCCTGGCTTACAACTTTATTACTGCGATCAACTTTCTCTTAAGGAGATTACTCCCAAGCTGGGTATGACTTCTTGGGATCAAGCTAGACGTATATTGAATCCAGGAGAACTTTTAAGTAAAGTACGAACTTCGACAGTACAGCAACTTCTCAACAGCATTTTAAAAAAAGCTTCAGAGAAGGGTTTAACTAAAATTCCTCCCGAACCAGAGTATCTTAAAACCTTGCTGGTAGAGATTGAAGCCTTTTGCGATCGCGAAATCTTCACCGAAGCAGCAGAGGAAATTAGAGCTGGGAAGAATCGTTCGCTAGACAGTTTCTATGCTGAGCGACTTCGTCAATATATCGCTAATAATCGCTAAGACTAAAAATTATGCATTAGCAATTGTTAGGAGAATATTTTAGATAACGAATTATTTATTTACGTTCAAACAGGAGAGTAGAGATGATTAACTTACAAATTAATTCGACAGATTTAAGGCTCTTGCTTCCGGAAGTAATTTTTTTAGAAGCAGACAATTTCTCCCAAGCAAAAGAGATGAGTAAACAGGCGAGAAGTGAAGCCCAACAGTGGCAAACGTATTTAAATTATTTAGCGTTTTTTGGATTTGAGAAATGGTTTAGCGAAAGGATGCCAAAGCAAGTAATTCGTCGATGTTCAAATACAATGGATATTATCACTCATCTAAATATTGGCGATTTTAAGGTTTGCCTAATTCCTACAGAATCCTTACTTGATGAAGTTGTTAATATTCCTCAAAATGCAATTTCTACATCAGATTTATCTGCTCACTTCTATGTAATAGTTGAGGTATTAGAAGAGCAGGAACAAGTCATTATTCAAGGTTTTCTACGTTACGATCAACTTATAAATTATTGCACACAAATGAATTCAGTTTCCTTACATGAGTACTACCAAATCCCATTATCTTTATTTGATAATGAACCAAATCACCTGTTATTTTATTCTGATTTATTGACACCAAGTTCTATTCCTCTACCTAGTGGAGTGAGTCAGACAAAGACTTCCCAACAGCTAATCGGATACGTAAAGGAAACTACAACTAAATTAAGTCGATGGTTAGAGAATTTCTTTGAAGAAGGTTGGTTAGCGCTTGATACACTTATTAACGCACAAGACAATTTCGCTTTAAGTACTAGGAATACTGAGGTTAGTGTCAGGAGAGCCAAACTCATTGACTTGGGAATGCAATTGGGTAACCAAACCTTCGCTCTCCTGGTAAACATTACAGAGGCTAGTGATGATAAACTATCTCTTTTGATACAGTTACATCCTACAAGTGGAGAAAGGTTTTTGCCACCCAACCTCAAACTGAATTTATTATCTAAAGCAGGGAAAACACTTCAAGAAGTTCAATCAAGAAGTCAAGATAACTACATTCAACTAAAGCCTTTCAAAGGTGAACAAGGTAAACGCTTTCGTATTGAAATTAGTTTGGAGGATGTCCAACATGGAGAAGATTTTGAATTGTGAGAAGAAAGTGCGGATTGGTACGAGCAGGACAATATCTTCCTTCCATGCGCGTGTAAGTTAGCGTCAATAAACACAACCCTTTTTTGATGATTCATCTTCGCCTATTCGCTCTGCAGAATGCGCCCTTTAAGCATGGTTAGTGTGTCATGGGTTTATCTAATAACTCGTCAGTAAAAATCAAGCATCTTGTCAAACACGTCCCAACTAGATGTTTCTCAGCCTGTCAACATTTATTTACATATTTAGGTTTTATTGGCTCCCCTACTTATATAAGTAGGGGGAGCGCAAATAAACGGAATTAGTTATGCTTGTCATTTGTAATTTATTCTTTGGGAGCAGACTCGCATGAGGGGGGTTTCGCACACCAAGCCCTGGAGGATTCATTGGTAGAAGGTTTTAAGCGTATTTACATTTCGTAACACTCGGGCATATTTGTTTTCGATGCCCCGACTGTCTCACTCGCGTTGACATCACAAAACTTAACCTGTTGGCGGAGAATAGTGAAAGGGAGTTGTAAAGCAACACTGTTTGGATAAGGCTTGATCGCTAAAAAATGGAGTTCTCTCCGCTCTTAGGAAGGCGACAAATTCTTAACGAGCGCGTGGCGCTTTGTTTTCTGATTAATCTAAGCTACTGAAGCTTTGCCAGATTATAACGACTTTATAAGTCTCTTTAAGTCTCCTTAAATTTGATTGCGAGCTTAATTAAGTATAACATTTTTACCTATTCTCAATGACCAAAATCACATAGTTTGTTGAGGTAGATCAATGCGATCGCACTTACTTGTACGCGATTATGAACACTGTAGTCTCAAGACACACAGCAGTTTTCGGCACCCCATTTGCTCATTTACAGGAATTTGTGCCTCACACTGAGTGATAGCTGAACACATTAAGTACTTATCCTACTATGTTTTCGGCAACTGGTTCAGGCAGAGGACGGGCTTTCTGCAAAATTACTTCTTGGGATACATGTCAAAACGACAATTTGATAATAAAATCGAGAATCTCAAATAAGAAAAACCCCAGCGTGAACTGGGGCTTAGTTGCTTAAACGTTTCCTAAGTAACTGTAGCGACCAAATGTCTTTCAGGCAAGTGTCCTTCAGAAAGTTAGGGATTTCATTACAGAAAATGGGTAAAATAAAGAACTTCGGTTGTACCGAGGTTCTTTATTGACGTCAAGTTACTAGTGCAATTTTAATTGCCAGAAAGTCGGCAAATGTTTCTTTTTTGACTTTGCAGAAACATTGTGTAGTCGGTTTTCGCCTTCTTTTGCCTAAAGACAGGATTTCAGTTGTGCTCTTCACATACAGTGCTGGTTTTTCACTTCCAGGATACTTACGTAACAAGCCAAGACGAATTTTTAATTCCAAGAGAACGGTACTAGTCTGACAGTGATTATCTGAACAGAATTTGTGTTCTGATGGCAGTGCTTTTTGGTAGAATTTATCACAGAGCCATGTAGAATAAATGCAATTATTACATTAAAATTAAAGCCACTCTTTCCAAGAGGGGAAACAGGAGAACAATCAGGAGGACAGCCCAGTGGCTAAGGATAAGTCCAAACAGCGATCGCAACAACATGTCTCCAACACAGAGTCAAAATCGGCTGGAAACTCCTTTCAAAGACAATTGCAAGAATTACTAAAGCAGAAAAAATATGCAAGAGCGTTGGAAGAGATCAAAAAAAATCAGCGATGGCAGCCAGATATTGAGTTTACTCCCACTGAATCAGAAATTTGGATGTTGCGTGGAGAGCAGGAATTCCACAAGCAAGATTTCAAACAAGCAGAAAAGTCATTTAGGCGAGTGATAGAGTTGAGTCCAGTTGAAGAAGCTTTCTACTGGCAAGCTAAATGTCTATTAGAATTAAATCAAGTGGATGCAGCTCTTAACTTGCTACGTAATGCTTTTGAGCAAGGCAACCTCACCAAAGAATACAGCATCTGTTATCTCAAGCTCCTCTTACTTAAAGGGGAGACTGATATAGTTGAGGAGTTAATCAATAAACAACCCAAACGATTTAGTACTGCCCAACTTTATTGGGTGCAGGGAGTTATTTCTCTGAAGAATCAACAATTTCAAGCAGCTTTAGCATCTTTTCAGAAAATTAAGCGTCCTATAACGCCAAGAGACATCCCGACAGCCTGGATTATTTACACCCAACAAGCGATGGAGAATTGGGATGCTGCCGCTAAGATTTTGGGGTTGCACTCACCTCAGCAATCCAGATTCACATACGGCAAGGCAAAAGACTCAGAATATCCAATTTTACAGCGATTAGCAACTTTCCAGCAAGCACAGACAGGACTGCCGCCTCTAACACTTGAAACTGTGCAAAGTGGAGATAAACTCACTCAACAGGCAATGACGGTGATGTTAGTCTTGCAACTGATTGAAGCAGGCAATCACCATGATGCCGCACATGCGATGATGGAAATTCAACATTCCACTCAATTTCCAGAACTAAAAAGTCTTCGTCCATCACTGTTGACTTTAGCAGGTCAACAAGCACTCACCCAAGGAGAAACAGAATGTGCGGAAGTGTTTTGGCAGGCATTGTTAGCAGAACAACCCTTTAACCCTCAACTGGCAGTCAACTTGTTGGAAGTGTTGGAAGTTAACGATTCAGAGCTTGAACGTCAACAGTTGTTAACTCGTCTATTGAAGTGGTTGGAACTTGAAGGCAAAAAAAATCCCCAAGAATGGCCATCAACGCGATTGAAACCAACCCTAGCTCACCTCCACTGTCGGATAGCAGATGCTTTCATGGCACAGAATCGCGACAGAGCAGCAAGGGGTGCTTTGCAACAAGCAGAACGCATCGATCCCACATCAAGAGAAGTCATGGGAAGGAAGGGGCTCGTGGCGGCAATGGAGGAAAATTATGAAGAAGCGATCGCACTGCTCACCCAAGCAATTGAAGGCGGGTGTCGCTATGAA
Organism: Rhizonema sp. PD38; assembly: GCA_029379285.1. Classification (GTDB taxonomy): domain Bacteria; phylum Cyanobacteriota; class Cyanobacteriia; order Cyanobacteriales; family Nostocaceae; genus Rhizonema. Next base: position 1,535 of record JAQYWP010000365.1, on the reverse strand, counting down.
GAGGTTTACAACGGCTTACTAAATTGTTGGGAGGAACTCCAAGACAAACAAGGGCGCAATGAAGCGCGTCGGCGCTATGGGAAATACTTTGGCGATTTGAGCGTTGATAGCGAAACTGAAGTCATTCCTTGGGTAGAAGCTTTGTCTACGTTGAGTTATCCTTTCTATAGCCGTTTAGTACAGGGGAAAGATCACAAAGATCCGGCATTACGTGCCTGTCAGATGTTTGTCAATGCGGTACAAAGTTCTCCCAACTCAGGCGGGCGCGTGTCGTTAAACCAGCAAGCTGTAGCTATTGAATGGGCGAAACTCCTGCAAACATTATCTGCAAGCGAGCAAATTTCTGTATTGCAGGCGATCACTCTTTCTATTCACCTATTTGCCAAACGCGACAAAGGCATCGCCGCTTTAATCAATCAGTATGTTCGTCATCTCTTTGAGCTATCAGCAGAATCAACAGAAGCCAGAATCGCGCATCTTGTTGTTTTAGCCGTGAAAGAAAATACTCCCCAAAAACTAGATCATCCTTTACGTGCCTACCTTGATACTATGCCTCAACCAGGAAATGCATTGGCAAATATTCAGTTGCAAGCGCGGCGTTTTGGCTGGATTAAAACTCTTATACCTACTCTTGATGAGGCACTGCGTCGGGAACCCCAAAATCCTCTCCTTCTGTTAGCTAGAGCCACAACCTATCCTGTTAGTCACTCAGAATATGAACAGTTAAAGCAACAGGGATTTGAATTAGCCCGTCGCCTGCAAGATGCAAAAGCATTACAAGCCTTTCGGGAAGAACAAGCGTTTCTCTCCGAAAGAGAGGCTCAGGAGAACATGCCAGATCCAGAGAAATTTGACAATCTTGATTTGTCAGATATGGATTCTTTAATGGAGGAAATGATCCGGAAATTTTTTGGCAGTAAAATGTCTAAAGCTGAATTGGAACGAATGCTTCCAGAACTCAAAAAGATGATGTTCAACAATATGCCCGACTTCGTGGAGGAGGATGATGATGAGTTAGACTTAGATTTTATGTTTGATGAATTCCCACCAACTTCTAAAAAGCGAAAGGGTAGAAGAGGGGGTTTTCAGGAATTGTTTTAGGAATAGAGAATCTCAACTCAACCTGTCGGATTTTGACAAATAGGAGAAGGTTAAAGATTTTCATGCTTGCGAGTTCGCTGTTACATTAATTTTTTTAATTATGATGAGTCACTACGAATGCTTGGGAATTTTTCCTGGAGCTAAACCCGCTGAAGTGAAAGCAGCGTATCACGCTAAACTAAGGGAATTTCCCGCTCATACTTATCCAAAGGAATTTAAGGAAGTTCGAGCAGCTTACGAGGCACTTCGCAAAGGAGAAAATCAATATGAGGATTTTTGGAAAATGCGTCCTCTAAAAGCGGAACTTGAACCAGAGGTATTGAAAAAAATGCAGGAAAAAGCAATATCTCAACTAGAAATTAGCATAGACGATCTCATTCGGGCAACATTTTAAGAGTTAGGTATTTGGGCTGATAATTATAAATAAAAAAATA
>JAQYWP010000364.1 GCA_029379285.1 Rhizonema sp. PD38 | reverse complement strand
ATCTTATTATCAATAAAATACTAAAATTCTGTCACTTTATCGTATTTTAATTAAGAGCTAAAGTGATCGTGCAAGTTGGCACGATCACTTCGGTGTATTGATTTCAATAACCTTCATCCAGCGAACTGTTCTGTCTGAACGAAGATTCGCAAGACAGATCGTTTCGGAAAATATAAAAAAAGTGGCTAAACAGAAGTTTGTGTCTATGTCACAACAGCTAGAGTTCACATTTTTTGTGTTAAACCAGAAATTTTCCACTTAATAGAATTATAACAAGGGGAAGAACTTTACCCAAACCCTATCTCCCGTCAAAGTACCTGCTACTCGTAGATGGAATCAGCGTTCTCATCAGGCAATTCTGAAAGCTACAGCAGAGTTATTAGAAGAAAAAGGATATGGCGATCTTTGTATTGAGGCGATCGCAGCTCGTACTCGAGTAGGCAAACAAACGATCTACCGTTGGTGGTTGTGCAAAGCAGGAGTGATAATGGAAGCGTTTGCTGATCGAGACGGAGGTTACACTTCGACACCTGACACAGGTTCGGTGAAAGAAGACCTGTATCAGATAATACAAGAAATGTTAACAGTCCTAATACCAAATTGAAAAAAGAATGCTACAGATGCTTATGTAGGGGCGAACGGTGAGACAGCCCTGAACGCGAAGAGCGTCTCCCCTTGGGAGAAGGAGGGTTAGCTCGACCTACTAGCGAGGCACGAGCGTCAGGGCTGTTCGCCCTTACGATTGATTCATATGTTGCAAACATTTTTGAAATTGGTATAACACAAACGACGACAGGTGCTGCCCTAACGGGACTTAAACATTTTTAATGAAGAAATAAGCCTCAAAACCTTACAGGGCAGGGGAAATACACCAAATGCCTAGAAATGCCTGAAACCCAGATATATCAACAAATCAGGTAAAACGATGTCAAAGTATCTCTGTATATACATTTGAGGTTCTTTTCTGGCTATTTTTTGTCTAAGTCCCACTAACTGGACTGATTGCAGAAACGCAAATTGACCCCACTATAGCAGAGGTGTTTCGCGAGCAGTTTATTAAAAGTCGCATACAAGTGACACGCACAATTTTAGAGCGGGGTTTTGCACGAGATGAACTCTGCAATGAACTGAATTTGGAGTTAGTCATTGATGGAATTTATAGTCCAGTCTGGTATAGAATGTTGTTAAAACATACATTTTTGGATAATAATTTTGCGGAAGAATTAGTGAATTTTTTAATCCTTGGGATACAAGCGATAGATGAAGGCGAAGAATAACGCTCTTTCATCACTTCGCTCAACTGATATTTTATTAAAGTTGAGAGACAACTACCGTGTGGCACAAAATGACAACAATTATGCTAGAAACAGCTTTCTAAAACACGTTGATGCGATGGTGCAGCAGGGGTATAACGAGGTTGATGCAATTCAAGCTTGGATGCAGCATGTAGCTGAACAGAAGCGTCATGCTGTTGAAGCAGGATAGGCAGTCAGGGTGTGTCAGGCTATCAGTAAAAAAGTGTGGAATGTGGCGGCGAAGCACTTGTACTTCCGAAGGTAACATATTCGTGTCAAAATTGATTGAGTCAAATTATCGTAAATACTCCACCCTACGAATTTTAGAGATTATTACAGAGTGCTTGTACTAACGCTTCTATTCCACCTTGACTCGTAAAATAGGTGAGGTGGTCGCAAGCAGCATCTGGCGATATAATTGTTGGTTGAGGGGTTCGCTCTTGGCTGATACTTTTAATGCTTTCCAACGTCACTGCGATATCGTTTGGTTGAGTGAGAAACACCTTATTTACGACACTATCTACAGCAGAGCCAAATAATTTCTGCATTAGTCGCTGTATTTGACTGGAGTTTTTCCCAGGTTCAATTTGTAATGCTTCCCTCCGAATCGAGCGATCGCCAGCGATTATAGTGTACTGGATATTGGGGTCAAGATTCTTGACGATGCTTTGGATAAAATCGCTTTGGAATTGTATTTGATCCTCTTCGTTATCATTGGCATCCAAAAACGCCAGCAATGCAGTAATAATATTTATAGACCAAGTAACGCTAGAAAGTTGATTTAACCCTATACCAAGAGCAGCAAAAGCCCAATCTTGAATTTTAGGCCAGGGAGAACCAGCGTTAGGTGTGCCCAACATCACTAAGTGTTGTACAATTTGATTTCCACCTTTTTCCTCAATAAAAGAACGAGAGATTAAACCACCCATAGAATGAGCAACAATATGTAATTGTTTCCCGTGGTTAGCAGTTAAACCAACCGCTTCTAATTTTTGCTTAAGTAGTTCGGCATTTTCTTGAATTGTCGTATTGATATTTTCGTAATCAAAAGCCAGAACTAAGTCATACTTATCTTGGAGAGTTTGCTCTTGTCCATTCTCTGTAGTTTTTGCCAAGACACTAGGAAGTAAACTTTTTGTATCGCCAATAATACCGTGAATGTAAAGTAGAATCTTATTGGCTGAGGAAACTTTGGCTTTTATATCTTCATTCTCGTGATAGGATACATTTCCCTGTGGAGAAACTTTGGCAATTCTCAAAAGCGGATAAGTAAAATTTTTCTCCAAGGTGTTGTACAGCAGTTTTTGGAAAAGTATTTTAATTGAACCTTGCAAATTGCGACTATTGACTGTTGGTTCGGGTAAACGTTCTAATGTAATTTCTGTCTTACCATTTCTCGTCACAGCTTTACCTAAAGGTAAGAAGAATTCTCCATCATAAGCTATGGGTAAGATATGTTCGTCTGATGATAATGATTTACCAACCAATAATCTGAGCGGATTTTCTGGCGTTACACTTTCGTGATTTTGTACATCAACAATGTCCAAGACTTTAAACGAACCAAGGCTGCGAGTCATGTTAAACTCGTATGGTTCAACCAGGCTCCTTCCGCCGTTTCGTTGAAGAATAGTTTGCTCTTGTAAGAAAATCGGTGGTATTAAATTACTATTAACATCCCGACTACTTGGAGGTAAAGGGTTAAAACTAAATTTTCCCTGAAAACTGGAATGTTCTTGTAATTCGACACCAGTCAGCAAAGTGGTTGACTCAGACTCTTTTATTTCTACTCCACCAGGTGGTTTTACCAGTGTAATTTTAACTTCCTGAGTCATCCAGTTATCGATATATTTGTCTTTTTTCCCCTTAGTTTTACGAGTATAAACTTTGTCCATCAAACTGTTGAGAGCACCAACTAAATTTGAGGATCGGTTAACTGGAAGTGGAGAATCTAGTCCAGGTTGTTGGAGTAAAGTCGCATTGAATTCTCTAGTACTGGCAATTAATTTGAAAAATGTATCGTATTCAGTAATTCCATTATTTAAATATGTTCGGGGAATTTGTAACTCTAATTCCTCACCTTCGGCAACATTTCCGATAGATAAACGTACACTACTCATTTCCACAAAAAATTCAGGAACAGCTATTTCATAATCTCCAGCTAATTCTATTACTTGAAAATACAGTTCTTTATCGCTTTTATTAGTTACTTTAATCTTTACCTCAGGTGGTTCTGCCTTATTATCTTCCCAAGTATATTCCCCTCGCAAAGTAGAAGCTTCTGTCTTTGATGAATATTGTTTATCCCCAGAAGTAACAATTACTTCCATTTCCACATCACCAGCTTTTATTTGGCTAGTTGGTGGAGTTTTCAATTCTAGAACGTTCTTCCAACGTGCAATATGCTCTAAACGTTTGATTATTTGGTTTGCGCGTTGTTGAGTGTATCCTTGTGTATCTGGTAATTCTGGAACTGGTGCTACTAATGGCTGTTTATCAGCGGGTTGTTTAATCCAATACTGACCATTAATTGCTTCTAAGTAATAATCAACACCCGTAAAGGATTCGGTTTCTCGAACAAATAAGGAAGGTTTACCAGCATCAACTGTTGAAATTGCTGTACGAGCTAGTTTGACACCGCTATCATCACCTTGAAAATAGACCTTGAACTTAGGTATTGGTATGCTTGTCACAATTGCCCAGTAAGGTTGATCTTGAGATAATTGACTACTATCACCGCTAATTTCAGCTATACTGACTTCTGAAAGTACTTGAGAAAGCGTAGCTTCGCTAATAGTTTTGTCAATTTCCCGTAACTCCTCCGGTGTACTTCCTTGAGGGAAAATAGCTACTGTAGTCTCCCCTTCAAATGTTAGGTGAATACCATGTAAAATACCACCGTTAATTATCCAATTGTGATGAATATTACTGTCATAAATCAAAGTAAAATAATTTATACGTCCCCTTACTGCACCTGCCAAAAAAGTTTTGATTAAATCATCTGATGTTGCTTCTATTTGGGGTGACTGGTCTTTAACTTTACCAGTTATCAAAGCATTAATATCTTGAACTAAATTCCCATAGAATAAACTACCATTAGTACGCTGTAGAGCTTCAGTTAAAAAGTAAGAAAAAGCGCCACGAGGTTCACCAGTTGAGCCTGTATACTCTTTGGCAGTCTGAAAGTCGCGACAAGCAGAAATTGCTACATGTATTGGTGGCTCATAACTATCACTGGAGCGGTAATTCAACCATTCTTGAGGAAAAAGAAAGTCTTTTAAATCTCTGAGTTTTCCATTTGGATTTGTTTGACGTTCGACAACTTCTGGATCTCTTGTCGCAGTACCAGAGTGACAACAATCTAAAATAATTAGGATGTGGGGGTTATTTTTTGCGACTTGCTCAATTAAATAGCTTAACTCCTTATCTGCTAAATCTTGACCTCCTGATGTGCGGCTGTCATAGCACACTAAAGTTTGAATTGTACCATTTCGTTCTAGTTTCCGAAAAAATTCTGGTGCTGTTTCGTAGGAACCATGACCTGCATAATAAAATAATACAACATCTTCGCTATCCGCTTGACATAGATGTTCCCGAAAGCCATCGATAACCGCTTGACGTGTTGCGGCATCATTAGTTAAAGTCCTTGGAACTAATTCCCATTTATTGTCAGTAGCTATTCGCTGGCGTAAGTATGTTTCTATTGCTTTAATGTCATTGACACAACCGTTTAGGAAATTCACTTGTGATTTAGGATGGTAATTATCAATACCAATAAATAAGGCATAAATTTTTCTAGCTGAAGTTTCGGTTACAATGAAAGAATCTTCTAATTGTTTAGCAAAATCGGCATATTTTTCCCCAAGGGTTTTCAGTTTTTGAACTGCCAACATTGCGATGGGGTTAGATTGCCCAGGAATAGAACCAATCTGTCTGGGATCTTTCAAGAATCCGGCAAAAGTGTCAGTAGATAGCCCAATCTTATCTGCTATATGCTTTGTGAGTTGTTCCAGTAAGTTGAATTTTACAATAGCTTTATCAGTGGCAGGAAGTGAGTCAAGAAGTATCTCATCTACCCCATCTATGAATTGATACTCAACTTCATTGGGATTGGTATCAGGAGCAATTTTTGTCTCTGGTTTTAACTTCACCAATCCACCCAATAATACCTCAGCAATATGAACTTGACTGGACTGAGACAGCATCGTCTGTTGAATTAAACGGATGACTGGTAAGGTGACAATTGGGGCTCCTGCTACTAAGCCTGCTAATCTCCGTGCCATTGGTGAAGCCGTCAACCGAAAACGCTGGAAACGCTGTTTTGCTGTTAACTCAGTAGAACTGTCATTTGGCTCGTCCTCGTTATTTGAATTTTTGTCATTCGACTGAAACACAACGCCAGAAGTCCAAACTGAACCCATACCTGCAACCATTTGGCTCCAGGTAGCAACCATTTCTGGCTCTAATGTCAAAACAGGTATTTTAATATCCTGCTCTTTGTCAATTTCATCCCAAAGAGAAAGTTGTCTGACTTGCAATTGCTGATTGGCAACTCCTGGAGCCAGAGCAGATAACTGCACTCTCGGAGCTAAACCAAGGGCAGTTCTTGCCCAGAGCCATTCTGGTAACATCTGCACAATTGCTACGGGGCCAGTGTTTGCCCAAGTATTCAGTGCGGATATAATACTCTGGTTTTGCACCCCGTTTCGCACCCCATTTCGCCACACAGGTGACACACAATCGCTCAATACTAAAATTAGTCGTCGTCCATTGGGATTTACTAATTCTCTGGGACTACGGTCATATTGCTTACTTACTACTGAACCGATCCCAGAACGAATTTGCACTTCTTCTTTTTGATTAGTAAGCAAACTCCATGTGCGGACATTGCGAAAAGCACCAAGGTTTTCTAAGAGTTGTCGCAGTTCTAAGATAGTATCTCTCCAGATCACCATCGATGCTCCTTCATCAACGACTAGATCTAGTTCTAACCAGGGCTCTGGAGCAGGCTTGAGGACTGGTATCCAAAGTTGCAGGTTCGCAATTTGCTCTGTAGTTGCAACCTCATCTAATACGGTGTGATAAATAGAGGGTACGCGGCGCATCAGCGATTTTAGGGATCGCGCCAGTTCAAGTTTGTTTGGCAACGAAGCTGCATCTGGCACTCTAATTGGAAGTGTACCTGCTCCAATTGATTCTTGAGTGTCGCTCGATGCTGTCTTGGCGTAAATACCTCCTGTTTCTGGCTGTGAAGCGTTTGAAGACGTTTGTGATTCTGGAGACTGAAAAGATGACTGTGTTGATGGCTGAGTGTCTCTAGTCTGAGGTTTATCCTCTAAAACAGCGGGTGTGACATTTTCTGGATCATCTATTGGATCATCTATGTGAAGTTTTTGGTTCTTTAGCCTAGAGAAACGAGACTGCTGTAATGCTAGCCAGAATATATCTGTGAACTGTTCTGCTGTCAGTTCACTTAACTTCTCATTTTCCCGCAAAACTTCAATCAGTTCCTCCATCATTTATCTTCTGTGCTACTTAGGTGTTTCAATAACAACTTTTTCATATTTTCCAGATTAATCTCGCCACGACTAACTTTTTTATCAGTTGTTAAGTAAATGATGTTGAGAAGTTGGTCAATTGCAAGATTATCACCGTCGCTTAATGATTGCAAAAAAAACCTGATTAATTCTTGGCTTTGTTCTGAGATTTCTTTATCCAACTGTGCCTTGACAATAGCTTTGAGGGCTTCTTCCTCAGGTTGTGGCATATTTACCCGGAGACATCGCCGCAGAAAAGGGGGAGGAAAGTCTCGCTCGCCATTGCTTGTCATAATAATAAACGGAAAAGTAGAACAACGTACACGACCACCTCTAATAGGCGCATCAATTTTGTCGTCTTTGGTGCGAACCATGACTTCCTGTTCACCAAGTTGCTTAGATAGGCGAGCTAGTTCGGGAATTTCAAATTCACCCTCTTCAAACAAATTCAGCAAATCGTTGGGTAGATTAATATCACTCTTGTCTATCTCGTCAATTAGCAACACTCGTGGAAAAGGAGAGGGCAGAAATGCTGTCCCAACAGGACCAAGCTGAATATATTCACCTATGTTATGATGATTAGCTGGCTGTGCATTTTGGTTTTTATCTGCCAACTGTACATCTTGCAGTCGAGCGATCGCATCATAGCGATAAAGCCCCTCTTGCAGAATTGAGCGTGTAGTAATTGGCCAGGCTAGTACTGAACCAAGCTGTAGTTCATAAGCAACAGCATAAGCTAAGGAAGTTTTACCACTACCAGGTTTCCCAGTTACTAGCAAGGGACGCCTTAAGTAAAGTGCAGCGTTAACGGCGTCAACAACATTATATTGATCTTGCTCATCTGTATTAACATCTTGACTTTGGTGAGTTTGGATCCGAAAAGTTTTACCCCGTTCTTTGTCTCTTGTGCTTTTGTGAACTATTTTTTTGAACTCCTGCCAACGTTTTTCAATTTCATCTTTATTTATAGTAGATTCATCAGGATTATTAAACCTGCGCCATTTAGGTGGAGGGGGGAGATGCTTAATTGCATCGTGTGGCTTACTATTGCCTCGAAAAATTTTCCAGTCTGTTAATGC
>JAQYWP010000363.1 GCA_029379285.1 Rhizonema sp. PD38 | reverse complement strand
ATATTAGATTCTTCTGATTCCTTGTGTCAAGCCTGATTGAGATGCTCTTACCCTGGGGTTATTTGCTTCTTCAACCGTGGTAGGAGTGAGAGTTCCTGACCAATTCATCATCAAAGTCATTGTGTCCGTCACAAACCGGGTTACTACTTGGGATGTGCGTTCGAGACTGCCCAAAGGCGCTACTGTAATTGACTTACCTGTTTCTAACTGCACAAGAGAAGGAGGTGCTTTCTTACTAAGTGAGGAGTAGGAACCATACAGCATTAGCAACACAAAAAAAGTCAGAATGTGTAATCCAAATGTCCCCACAGCAAATAAAGCTAAAGCATCTCCTGTAGAGAATTTAGTTTGTTGACGATTCAAAAAGCGGAGGCGCTTTTGGTTAATTGAATCATTGCTAATTCCTTTTGATACAGCCATAAATTCTTGCTTATATTATTTATTTAAATTGGGGTAAAATTCTGTTAATAAGTAAGTATGCACCAATAATTATAGGTATACCACAAAACTTTAATGTGTTTAAAAAGCATTTCTATTGTACTTTCTGCTTTACCTTAAAAACAATTTTTCATGCTTACTTAACACTGCTTAATCCAAAACGAGCAATACTGGATAAGCTGTTAAAAACTGCCATACCCCCACCTGCTGCGATCGCCATTGCTAAAATCGGGGCAAGCAGTCCAGTGGCAAAGGCAAAAATCATCGGATCATCCTCCTTGGCATTCACAACGAGGGTAGCAACAAGTCCAGAGATAATATTGAAAGAAAGCTTTACCATACCGACACTAAAAAAGCCTGTTAGCCAAGCGAAAATTGCTTTTTGACCTACAGGGAGCAATGAGCAACCTACTGCTAATGGTCCCATCAAAGCAGTAAGTAGCAAGGAGATTTCAATCATCCATTGAAAGGCAATTGAAAAAGCAATTAACCAACCTCTCACTGCTAATTGCAATACATTTGTGTTGAAAAATTCACTCAAGCCAAAATCAGGTAACCACCACTTACCACCATTAGGAGAACTATGAGCAATTTGTTTTGCTTGAGCAATGGCATTCTCCATACATTCGCGGCGTTGTTGGGGATCAGCAATTGATTCGCACTGAGTTAGAAGAGATCGCGCTGCATCTTGGGAACCAATATCAGCCATTGCCCGCTGATACGCATCTTGGAGTTGAATTGAAGCTGAAGTAGAAGTTAACAGCGTTTGATTCGTCTGATTGATAATCTCACGCAGACTCCTGGTTGCTACTGCTAAAGGTTGAGCTTGATTGCTGAGGAGAACGACTACCACAAGGGGCCAGATTAGTTCTGAGAAAGCTTTGGGGTTATCACCATCTACCATATCTTTTGCCCATTGGACAATGAATAACAGTAACGTACCAACCCCAAAGAACATACCCAGTTGCGCGAGCGCTGCATACAAGCCACCGCTTAGTACGTCATCCCAAAGTCCATTCATAGATTCAGCAATTGCGGCACTAGCAGCAGCCCCATCTTTAGTGATTCGAGAAGCTGCCTCGCCAACTTTTGATGTTTGAGCAATAATCAATCCAGAATTAAACAGTTGGAGTGACAACATAGACGGCGTACCTTTTCTCCCCTAGAACAACCGCGCTTTAGCAGCAGTGCGGTAATTTTGAAATCCTTGACCGACAGTTTCCTGTTGTTTCGCTTGGTTCTGGCCATCAACAGAGCGAGAGATATTAGTCAAATTGACATTTGCCAAATCTTGCGACTGTTGCTGTTTGAGTCCGTCAGCCCGCATCGCCCCCAGGATTGCTGCTTGTTGTGCGTTTTGTTGAGCAATCTGCTTCATTACATTTTGCGTAGCAACTTCGCCTTGAGCTGCCGTTGCTTGTTGCTGGACTAGATCAATAGATTGTTGAGTGCGCTACACTTCTTGCTGGGTGCGCTTTTGACCTTCCTTACCTAGTGTCGAAGTGCTAACTGCACGGGTAATTTGCCGATCTACTTCGTTAGTAGCGGTTTCAATTGGATTAACCGCAGCATCACTATTAGAGGCACTTTTCTCAACTTTTTCTCTAGCAACAGTGGGGTCAGGTAAACCCAATGCACCCACCGCTTCATTAATGCCAGTTTGTAAATCCACTCCCAAGGACTCAGCTATGGGTTTAATTTTGTCAGAGAGAATGGACGACACATAATTTTGTAAAGACCCTAGTTGAGAAGTAAATTGCTCAAACACCTGAGCTAAGGGGCGATTAGCTTGAAAGGGAACGGTCATAGCAAGAGAAGAAGTGCTTACAGCTCCCAAGAGTGCGATCGCCACAGCCGTACCTGTCGCCACTTTTTTCCATTGACGTGTTTTCATAAATCCTCTCAAATTTACTGAAGAAAGGCAGAGGGCAGACGGCAGACGGCAGAAGGTAATTTTCTTAGAAATCATATGCGGGGTGGGAATAGCGCCCACTAAAAGAATAAAAATGTATTTCATCTGGCGTAGCGCGGGTACTTGTGGCGTCCTCAATTAAGTCCCACGTTTTTTAGCGTGGGTGCCTTCTGCCCTCTGCCTCCTGCCTTCTGCCTTCTTAAATTGATTCCACTAACTGTTTAGAAAACTCAGTGAGTGCTACAAACTTGTCAGTATGACGGGCAAGTGCTGCTGTTCTTTGGGCTTGCTCGTGGGGATTATTTGCCACTGCTGCTAGAAGATTTAAAGCTGGGTAGTAACGACAAAATGTAAATACCCCAGCATCATCCAACAACCATTGCGAATAAATCCCAGATTTTTTGGGAAAGAAACTTTCTGTGGCATTGCGTCCAATGATTTCTGCAGGACACTTGAGAATTGAGACAAAACTATCCACTGCTGTTGGTTGAATTCGACCAATCAGGCGAGTAGTCAGGTTTTGGAAAATTTTGGCACCAGCAGGAGACTTGGCAATCGTGTCAGGGTCTTGAGCTGATAAAATGACTCGAATCCCAGCTTTAGCACCATTGGCACACAAACGCCCCACGAGGGCAGCGATTGAGTCGTATTCAAACAAAATCGGACTTTCATCGATAAAAAACACACTTGCAGGAGCTGCTAACGCCCGACGTAACGCGGCTGAGTAAGCGCTCAAACTCAAAATGGCTGCATCTTCATCGTTAGACAGGTTACGCAAAGCAAAGACGAGTAACCTTGCATCACTGTTAAATGTACTTGGTTGAGAGATTGCCTTACCCACCCGACTACTGAGCCAGAAGCGCAAGCGCAATTTCACTTGCTCTAGCCCAGTTTTGGTATCTCCACTCATTGTATCCAAGCGCAGTCGTTCGTGGGAGCAGAAGCTCAAGAAGTCAACCAAGGTGGGCATTGCCTGCCATTCTGGTGAACCAAAACCATTGGTGAATGCTGCTGCATAGCGATCGCGAATTTGGTCATCACTGAAAAAGGCAGTCATTGCCAGTGTTAAAATTGACCGTACTGTATCGGTCATTATCAGTAGTCCGCCATTTTCGGAGCGCTTTGTTCCCACAATCATTGCCAAGAGCGCCGTTGTTAAGAAATCTTTGTAGTCTTCAAACCGTTCCTGCTGCAATTTGGGGGGAAGCGATCGCAGATTGGGTAGCTCGAACAAATTTGAACTTTCCCGCCCGATGTCGAAGTACGCGCCATCTTTCCCCATAAAACGAGTGTAATCGGTAAACGTGCTACTACCATCCGGTTTGGGATAGTCCATTGCGACGACGGGCATTCCATGAGCCAGTGCTTGGGTAAGAATTCCCGCCGCCACTACGGATTTACCACTCCGCGTTGTACCAAATAATCCCAGGTTCTTGTGCTGGGTATAGAGATTGAGGAAAGTGGGCGTTCCGCCTTCAGAGGCGATGAGTTCAAATCCTCTATCATCTCCGGCTTTTGTTCGTACCAGAGGCATTAATCCGGGGACTTCACCACTGAGGTAAACCAGCCGTCGATTGAAGGGAGCAGTCATTAAGCGCTCCCAAGTGATCGGCAATGTTTGTAACCAAATCCGCCAAGGGTATTCGGTTTCGCGCACTACCCAAGCTGGACGCAGAAACATTGATTGCAGATAACGGCAAGCTTCATCTAGCTGCTCACGGGTTCTTCGATGCACCAGAAACACTACTGCTGTATGGATGGGGACGGCTCCCTCGTATAACTCTTCTTGGGCAGCAATTGACTTTTTGATATTTAGCAGGGATTTAACATCAACCGAGTTTTTGTCATTGGCGATTTGCGCTGACGTATTCGATTGCTTGGTGAGACGTTGCATATTGCTTTTGACTAACGTCTCGTTCGCCCGCATCAGTTGTGCGATGATTTCGGTGTCGTAAACCCGTTCCCGTGAGACTATTTCCCACAGATAACGCAGCTGGCGTTCTTTGTCTGTCCATCCACCTGGCTTATCAACGAAGGTGAGTGCGCCAATATATTTCCCTTTGAGGTTTACCCAACGTCGATCAGCGACGGGAATTGATGACTCACTCTCCATCAATAAAGAGGTGGGATGGACTTCTGAGTACACTTCTTCTCTCAGCCCGTCTTCATCCAAAACCAGCAGTTGGGGGATGTCTCGTGGTGGCGTGTCGTTGAACCGCTGCCAGAGAATTGCCCAAAGTTCCTCTACACTTAACGGGCGAATATCTAAGCCCATTTTGTTGGCGAGTAATTGTTCCCATAGCTGGTAGCCATCAGTAAAAGATGCGTGAAGTAGGCGCTCGATGCGAACAAATTGCATCTCGTTGATTTCACCCGTGAATGACTTCCAGGAGCGTTCCAGGCGAGACAAGAGTTTTTCTATTGCGTCCGTTGTGCCAGCCATATCCGGCTCAACTGTATATGTGCAGTACAGTCTCAATGTTTTGGGCTTGCGAATCCCTTGAAGAGTTAATTGCTGGATGCGCGATCGCTCTCCCATTAGGAGATATTGCAATTCTTTGTTAAGAGCAGTTGCAGATAAATCGCGTAGTTCTTGTTGCCTTTGTACATCTGAAGTAAAAGAGCTAAGATGAATCGTTAAACGTTCTCCTTCAGGTAAATCTTTTAGTCCTGATTCAATTGCATCAAACACTGGGTCAATTTCTTCTGTTCGCAATGTAGCATGAATGCCGGCGCAGTCAAACCCAAAGTGAATCATAAAATTGTTCAACCCTGAACGCAGCAGGTAAGCACCGACTTGCCTACCTTGAAGATTAATCTGCAACATCGACACTAAGGCGAAGGCATCCTCTAGAGGTGAATAACGAACTTTTGTGGCTCCGTTGTCAACGGTTGCTTTACCAACTTTTGTTTTAACTTTAGGAGTCAAATTATCACCTCCTGGTTCTTTTAACTTTCTTGACTTTCTTCGGGGCGCTGCAATTATCCAATTGCAATATTCGTTGATATGGTACGCGCACTCTTATCCAGTTGGGAGTCATGATAAACTTAGCTAAAAATCGCCAAGCATTTGAGCCTGTTAGCACCCACCAAGTGGATATTCCCCAGGTAGCCACAGTGCATGTCCAAACCCAATTCAACTTCAACATCCCGTGACATAAGTAATAAGAAATGCCAGAAATAACTACCCAAGGAATAAATTGATCTGCGGGAAAAGGACCAATATTAGGCTGCTTTCCCAAAGTTGCATTTACAGTGCGGAATTTAGATTTATTCGGCTCCATCCCTATCCTTTAGCAACTCCACCGCTACCGGTGCCGCCACCAACAATTAAATTTGCGAGAACATCCCCCATTGTCATTGCAATCAGAATAATCATCGGTGTGCGGGCTAAATTTTGCCAATCCTCATCTTGGCGGGCTGCTTGGATGACTTTAACTAAGGAAATTCCTAAGTAAAGTAAGAATAAGCCACGTAGTACGTTAAACACTAAAGGAATTGCCTGCCCTGCGGCTGTAAACTGCCCAGTCATCCAAGTTTGTGCACCCTGAAAGAACTGGGCAGAAGCTGGAGTAGCCAAAGCATCTAAGAGAAATAAAGCACCCACCAGCGTAAATGAAACAGTGGCAAATTTATAACGGCGGTTAAATCGAGTCAGCCAATTAAAAAAACCGTTGAGTTCATGTCGCCAGACAATTGCAGCAGTTCCAAAAACTGCGCTACCAAAAGTTACAAAGCTGGCTAAACTTGCAGTCAAGATCATGTCCAGTAACATGGCTACAGTAGCCGCAATCATCAATGGATAGATGGTGATTGATTGGCGTGAGGATCGTTGCTGTGTTTGCTTGGGTAAAAAACCAGTTTTTTCAGTTCTGAATATTCTTGATGACATTGTCAAGATACCTTTTATACAAAATCAAGCTGATAGCATTGCTAGATCTGTGGTAACAGTTTGTCATCAGAACCTTCATCAAACTATTGTTACAAGTCAGTAATAGACTGACTGCCATTAAATTTAGGTAATTGCTAAAAAATTATTAAGGTTTTTTGAAAAAAAGCCGCACTTTCAAGGTTCAATAGCGCTCTAAATTTATGTATACGTAACAAAATACTTGAATACTTGTTAAAAAGAAAGGTATGAGGGAGCTATGTTAGAAGTCAATAATATAAACTTTATACATTCATGAAATGTATAAACACGTAGTTACTGACAACCAACTTCCGGTTTAGTAAGAGCTTGTACCCGATTTTTGCAAGACAGGATAGAAAAAGTATTAAAAAATACATTTTTCTTCGGCATTCAGCCTTACCCGAAGGGTTAGTTAAGTGTATTACTATACAATTTATGTTTTAGTAAGATTACTGGAAGATTTTGGACTCTATCAATAGATTGAAGTTAATTGACACTCTCAACAATGCCATGATCGTTCTCGATTTGAGCAAGATACCTTAACTCAACTGGCGTAAAAGCCACTGGTTGCTCAAGCAATAGAAGAATTTGCATCTCAAACGGATCTAAGTTACACTTTCTCAACTCAGTAATGCGATCGCACACCTCAACTAACTGCGGTTCCCTATCTATAGGCACAGGTTCTACCTGTTGATGCTTCAATGTATGCTTGTCCATAGTCATAGTATTTACATCACGTACCCACACTTCCACTGTATTTTCATGTACAGCAGCAATCCGTGCTAGACGACCATTTATCTTACTGTTATTGAGGGCATGAATTTCCACTAATACCGACTCTGTTAACTGGAGGTGATGGGCTGTAATCAGGCGAACTTCATCCTGCTCTACGTTCAAGTCTTTGAGTTGAATTAGCTCTCGAGTACCGTTATCTAGTTCCACAATTGCAGCATCCAGGTTGGGTGACTGTGTGATTTTACCAGACTGACCAGCAAACAGAGGATGGTCATCTTTAACTGTCACGCGGTTGCAATATGACTGTTGCCCTGGTAAAGCAAGGGCTTTCTGACCAATGTTAGCAGTGTTCATCTTGGCAATGATGCCATGTTTGGTTTTGTAGGTGCGTAATTCATTCTCACTGGGGAATTCCCCAGTGAGATCTCTTCGGATTTTCCCCACTGTTTTATGGTCAACTTTGCACTGAAGAGCAATTTCTCTATCACTCCAATTTCGCCACTCTGGATCTTGAAGCAAAGTCATCACTGCCCGTCGCTTATCCTCTCGACTGCGGGGCAAAGCAGGTTTATGATCGCAATTAGCCCCAACTGAGTAAAGAACTGCATCGCGCCTGGTGCCAGTGTAAATAACGCAGGCAATTCCCTCCTCTTCACGGTTACGGTGAGCGTGCCAGCGGTGGTAACCATCTGCTAGCCAGTAACACTCGCCATCGTAGAAAACAATAATTGGTTCTAATTCCTGCCCATCTTCCATCTGCTCCTCTAGCAACTTGACGTGGTGGAGGTTGATTGCAACTCTGGGCTGTGTGCCACCATCGCGGCGAATCTCTTCAAGCTCTAGATATTGTGGTTGGTCGTCAGACTTTTCTGATGCGTTTGGTTCTTTTGACGATTTGTCTGCTAGACTAATGCTAAACA
>JAQYWP010000362.1 GCA_029379285.1 Rhizonema sp. PD38 | reverse complement strand
GCTCTGACTTCGATGGGGTCTCCCAAAGACGTCCCTGTGCCATGAACCTCGACATAGTTAATGGAGGCTGGCTCTACCTTAGCGTTGGCCAAGCTGGAGCGAATCACTGCTTGCTGAGCTGATCCATTAGGAACTGTGAAACCACTGCTGCGACCATCGTGGTTGACTGCCGAGCCCCGAATTAGACCTAAGATATTATCTCTAGAAGCCACTGCATCTGAGAGGCGCTTGAGGACTAAAACCCCGCAGCCCTCACCCCTGGCAAAACCATTGGCTGCGGCATCGAATGTCTGGCAGCGACCATCTGGGGACAGGGCTTGGGTTCTGGACAGAAAAATGGTGACTTGTGGTGACAGAATCAGATGTACACCGCCTGCCAAGGCTAAATCACATTCTCCTGTACGCAGACTCTGACATGCTTGATGGACAGCTACCAACGAAGAAGAGCAAGCCGTATCTATTGCTATATTGGGACCTTGTAGACCTAGAACATAGGACAACCGACCAGACGCAAAGCAAAAGCCATTACCTGTGCCGTCATAAGCGCTGATACTTGTAGGGTCACCATTCATTTGCAATTGTGCATAATCATTTTGACCAATTCCCACGAAAACGCCAGTTTTGCTACCAACGAGACTATTTGGCGCAATTCCTGCCCTCTCCAAAGCTTCCCAACTCACCTCCAACAGCAACCGCTGCTGAGGGTCCATGCTTACTGCTTCCCGAGGAGAAATCCCAAAGAACTGGGGATCGAACTGGTCTACCTGCTCCAAAAATCCACCGCTACGGGTGTACATTTTCCCTTTAGTATCTGGGTTTGGATCATAGTAAGTATCAATATTCCAACGGTCATGAGGAATTTCTGCGATCGCATCGACACCATCTTGGAGAATTTTCCAAAAAGTCTCTGGGTCATTAGCGCCCCCAGGGAAACGGCAGCCGTCTCCAATGATAGCGATCGGCTCTGTCTTTCCTTGCTCAAAAGCTTCTAGTTTGCTTCTTGCTTCTTTTAAAGCCAGAAGCATCCGTTGCGTTGATGATAGTTGGTCTACTCGATCAGAAAGATTACTCATTTTAATTATTCCTCAAAAAAGTTTCTAGTTTTGCGAGTTCTTCCGCAATAGAAGCGTCTACTTTCTCTTCGGAAAGTTCTTCTACCTCTGATAAAGCCTTAGCTAGTTCTTCTTCTCTTAGCAACTCCGAATCGCCTTCTTCAGTTAACTCCCAACCCATAACTTCCTTGGCTACATACCAGGCAAGGTCTTTAATAGTTGGAAAGTCAAACATTAAAGTTACTGGCACAGAAGTTCCCAGACTGACTTCTAGACGGTTCTTGAACTCCACTGCCATCAGAGAGTCCATACCCATATCAAAGAAACCTTGCTGCGGATCAGGCAAGTTCGATGGCTCAAGCCCCAGAACTTTGGCAACTTCACCTTGAATGTAAGCAATTAATAAAGATATCCGTTCGTGAAACCTCTCTGTAGGAGATTCGCTTGTCCCTACCGCCTGCAACTGTTGTAAAATTTCCGGTTGCGCCAAGGGAGGTAGTTTCGCTGCGTGTGATTGTATGGCAAGCAGTTCTAAGAGCGATCGCTTACCCCGAATTTCATAAACCTCTTTGAATAAACTCCAATCAACATCAGCCACGCTTGTCTGAACACAGTTGGCTCCTAGCAGGGATTCCAAAGCAGAGATCGCTTGCTCGGGCGGTAATCCTTGTAATCCCTTCCGTCTCAGGCGCGTCTGTAATTCCTCTACTGCCATACCACTACCTGCCCACGGTCCCCAATTTACACTTAAAGCAGGCAGTCCTAATCCTTGACGATAATGAGCTAACACATCAAGGAAATGATTTGCCGCCGCATAGTTCCCTTGTCCAGGCGAGCCGAGTAAAGCTGATATAGATGAGAAACAGACGAAAAAGTCGAGTTCCAAATTTTGAGTCAAAGCGTGCAAATTCCATGCTCCTTGTACTTTGGGAGCCATCACCCGACTAAAACTTTCCCATGTTTGTCCCATTAGCATTCCATCCTCCAACATCCCAGCAGCATGGACAATACCTCGCAGGGGGGACATACAGTTTTTCACCTCTTCTAGTAGCCTGCTTACATCCTCCTGTTCTGAAACATCTGCCTGAGCAACGACAACCTTGGCTCCCTTTTGTTCCAGTTGCTGCAAGGTTTCTTGTGCCTCTCGTGAAGCCCCGCTACGCCCAATGAGTACTAATTGTCTAGCCCCTTTTTCCACCATCCATTGGGCAACAGAAAGTCCCAAGGCACCCAAACCACCAGTAATTAGGTAAGTGCCATCGGCGCGAAGAGGCACTTTTTTATATTCTTGTAGTTGCTTAGGTACTAAACGGGCTACATAGCGATTTCCATTCCGAAAAGCGATATGATCTTCCCCAAAAGAATATTCAATTTCTGCTAACAGCTTTGTGGCTTCTTCAGTTGTGGATTGAGGTGCTAAATCAAGCATTCCTCCCCACAAATCAGGATGTTCCAGTGCAACCACTTTGCCAAGTCCCCATAGAGGAGCTTGCGCCACCCCAGAAAGGTTTGAGCCGATAGGCACTGCACCCCGCGTCAGTAACCACAACCGGGGTGAGGGTGAGTAGGGGAATTCTCCTTGTGCCTTGAGCAGGGCTTGTAGCATATGCATTACGCTACTTACACCAATTTGAG
Source organism: Rhizonema sp. PD38 (assembly GCA_029379285.1). Classification (GTDB taxonomy): domain Bacteria; phylum Cyanobacteriota; class Cyanobacteriia; order Cyanobacteriales; family Nostocaceae; genus Rhizonema. The sequence continues at coordinate 5,246 of JAQYWP010000362.1, read as the reverse complement.
CCTGTTTTAGAGAAGATATTGTCAGGTTTGAAGCCAATTCCGCCTCCAAACTCCATAGGTGGACAATTCCCTGCAAAGGCAGATCCAGAGTTCCTAAAACCTCTTGGAATAGTTGCTCAAAGTCTGCCGGGTTTTTCGGGTTAATGCTCCAAGTTCCAGCTTCTTCTGCCTGATAGGTATCTCCTGCATAAACCAAAATACAGGTGTGATGGCGTGCTTGCAAAAGTTTAGCTAGGGTTTTTCCTACACCCTCCGAGTCAGCAAAAATTAGCCAACCACCAGCTTTGTGGAATCCGTTCTTTTGTCTTGACGTTACATCTGGGACCTCTAAACGCGGTTTGACTTGCCACTCTATCTCATATAACCAATCTTTTATGGATGCTGACAGAAGCTGCTGTTGGTTTTGCTTGACCAATAAATTCAACAATTTTGGCAGTAGTTTCAACTCATCTTCTGAAAGTTCAACTGTAGTTTCTAAATGCTGGATTAGTTGTTGCGTATCCCCCTGGCTAATTAGATTAATGAGAGGAGTCTGAACCGTTTTTTGAGATAAGTTACCTGCTGGCAAATGCCCATTAGAAACATCCACCCAATAGCTCTTTCGCTGAAATGGATAGGTTGGTAGTTGCAGACGGCGACGGGAATAATCTCGGTCAAAGCCTGACCAATCTACTCGTACTCCCCGCACATATAATTCTCCCAGACTCTGGAGGATTTCCTGCCACTCTGATTGCCCTTGACGTAGACTGGGTAGAAATGGGAAATTTGAGCCAGCGACGTGTTCTGATTCCCATAGTTGAGGCGAGGAGCGTCGCTTATCTACATCTGGTAAGCATTGGCGACCCATTCCCAACAAAGTTGGCTTCGCTCCACATTCCACAAACACTTCATATCCTTGTTGCACCAAGGTTTCCATGCTCGCTGCAAATTTAACTGGCTGCTGGATATGACGACACCAATATTCAGGGGTCGCTATCTCAGCCGTTGCCAGTTTTCCCGTGACGTTGGAAATTAAGTCGATTCGTGGTGTTGCGTAAGTAACCTCACGGGCTATACGCTCAAAATCGGCTAGCATTGGCTGCATTAAAGGCGAGTGAAAAGCGTGGGAAACGTTCAACTTTTTCGTCTTTACTCCTCGAGCTTCTAGAGCCTCCACAGCGCGGCTTACTGCCTGCTGCCTCCCAGAAATTACTACACTTTGCGGTCCGTTAAGAGCAGCAATAGAAACCTCCCGAGCATAGGGTTGTATGGTGGCTGTGACTGTTGCCTCATCAGCAACCACCGCTACCATTTCGCCATCTTGGCGCAGGGCTTGCATTAAACGTCCTCTTTCAGCGATGAGCTTCAAGCCGTCTTCTAGACTGAAGACTCCTGCAATAGTTGCGGCAACATATTCTCCCACACTGTGTCCCATAACTACAGACGGTTGTATGCCCCAAGATTTCCATAACTGGAAAAGGGCATATTCTAGGGCAAATAAGATTGGTTGGGTGTAGGCAGTTGCATCTATGGGTGAGGTTTCTCCCGGTTCGGGATATAGGACATTAAGCAGGAACTTTTCAAGATAAGGACGTAGAATTTCATCACAGAGATTGAGATTCTGCCGGAAGGTTGGCTGGGTTAAGTATAGCTCTCGTCCCATCCCCACATATTGGGAACCCTGTCCTGTGAATAAAAACGCGAGTCGAGGCGGTTTCTGAGTGCGGTGTCCACTTCTCAGTCCACTAGTCTCTCTGTTGGTAGCGAAGGCTTGTAGCTGTTCTCGCAACTGCACGGTAGATTCAGCGACTACGGCAAGGCGGTAGTCAAAATGCGATCGCGCACTATTAGCCGTGTAACAAACATCTGCAAGTGGAGATGCAGGCATAGTTTCTACATATCTTTGTGCTAGTTCCTGTAGAGCCAACTCACTTTTTGCAGACAGAGTTAAGATATGTTTGGGTCGCTCTATCTCAGTTTCCACCAACGCTGTTGCCGATGCTTCTTCTAAGATGACATGAGCATTGGTACCCCCGAACCCAAACGAGCTGACTCCTGCTAACCGAGGCTCTTTTCCTGTCAACCATTTCTGAAGCTCAGTGGGAATTGATAATGGTGTTCCTTCTATAGAAATATAAGGATTGATCTGCGTAAGATGCAGGTGGGGAGGAATTTCTTTGTGCTGCAAACAGAGGACAACCTTGATCAAACTCGCAATCCCAGATGCAGATTCCAAATGACCGATGTTTGTCTTAACCGAACCAATCCAACAGGGTTGATCTGGCGATCGCCCCTGCATCAGTATGTCCTTGATTGAATTCACCTCTATGGGATCTCCCAGAGAGGTTCCTGTGCCGTGTGCTTCTACATAACTAATTTCTGCTGGCTGAACTTTGGCATTTTCTAACGCATGACGAATTACTGCTTGCTGTGAAAGTGCATTGGGTGCAGTCAGTCCATTGCTACGACCATCCTGGTTAACTGCCGAGCCTTTGATCACAGCTAGGATATTATCGCCATCCTTAATAGCGTCAGAAATGCGCTTAAGAACTACTACACCGCATCCTTCTCCCCGAACATAACCGTCAGCTTTGGCGTCGAAAGTCTTACAGCGACCGTCTACTGCCATCATTCCTGCTTTAGAAAAAGTGACGCTTACTTCAGGGCTAAGGATAAGATTGACTCCACCAGCTAAAGCTAGATGGCTTTCCCCTTGCTGTAGACTCTGACAAGCCTGGTGAACTGCTACCAGCGATGAGGAGCAAGCCGTGTCCACAGCCCAGCTTGGACCTCGTAAATCCAGCACATAGGACAAGCGGTTAGCCGCAATACTAAAAGCATTGCCAGTACCGCAATAAGGATCGGTAGCGACGGCATGGTTAAACTGCAATCGGGAATAATCAAAGTTACTGATACCGATGAATACCCCTGTTTGACTGCCTGCTAGCTGCTGTTGTGTTTGTCCGGCATTCTCCAGTGCCTCCCAACTGACTTCTAGTAGCAGCCTTTGTTGGGGATCCATCAACTCTGCTTCCCGTGGAGCAATCCCGAAAAACTGTGAATCGAACTGATCCACTTGTTCCAGAAAACCACCCCATCGGGTGTATATTTTTTCACTCTCTGCGATGTTCTCCCAACGTGACGGAGGCACTTCCTTGATAGCATCAACTCCATCATGTAACAGTTGCCAGAAAGTTTGGGGATCTTTTGCTCCTGGGAAACGACAGCCCACTCCAATAATGGCGATTGCTTCAGTAGTCGTTGGTGTATGGTGAGTATCAGGTTGATTAGTCCTAGTTTCTAATCCCCCTAAATACTGAGCTAGGCTTTCAATCGTCGGGTAATCATACAGGATTGTTGGAGAAATCTCGCGTCCCAGCCATTCCTGTAAGTCACCAGAAATGCCTACAGCTGCCAACGACGAAAGACCATACTGGACTAAAGGTTGCCGAATATCTATCTCTTCAGAAGATGCAAGTTGCGCTCTTATCTTTGAAATTAACCAAGCTTCAATAGCTTCAATGCTGTGAGATATCTGTTTATTTAAAACTTGCTCATTAGAATATTTGTTATTAGACTCTTCTGGTTGGATCTTGGCTGTTTGCACTTTTTGCAGCAGAAATTCTACTTCCGTTTCCAAATCCCGGAATTTTGTTTGGTATTGAGGATTCGCACTCCAATCTGCGACCACATCTAGAGTTCCAGCTAGAAACGCAGCCCGACAAGCACTGCGTTGTACTTTCCCACTCGAAGTTTTGGGAAGGCTGACAGTCCTTAGCAACATCACTGCATACACTTCTAAGTCATGCTGTTCTGCTACGGATCGACGAATCGCCCCAATCACTTCGTTCGCGTTTAGCTTTCTGAGGTAACTTCGCTCTACCTCTTGGACAACTACTAGCTTTTCTTCTCCAGCAAAATCGACTGAAAAGGCCGCTCCAGCATTGGAACGCAGTGCTGAATGGCTTTGTTCTACGGTAAGTTCAATATCTTGAGGATAATGATTACGCCCTCTGATGATAATTACATCCTTGAGTCTACCAGTGACAAACAATTCGCCATTCAGCAGAAATCCCAAGTCTCCTGTCCGCAGAAATGGTTTTGCGACCGTGCCTTGTAGCTGCGCTCGAAATGTCTCCTCAGTTTGCTCTTGACGATTCCAGTAGCCTTGAGCTACGCTTGGTCCAGATACCCAAATTTCCCCAATCTCATTGGGCTGACATCGTTCCATGATCTGTGGATCGGCAATGACGATTTCTACATCTTCCAAAGCTCGACCGCAACCAACCACTGTTTGGCTATCATAGTCCTCTGTTAGGACTGGAACTACCCGATTTTTCTCTAGGGATGCTTTCTGAAAGGTTTGCACAACTGGCTGAGCGCTTGCATCACCACCAGAAACAATGAGAGTCGTTTCCGCCATACCGTAACAAGGGTAAAATGCCTCGCGGCGAAAGCCACAATCAGCAAAAGCTGCTGCAAAGCGTGCCATAGTTTCTGCACGGACGGTTTCAGCTCCGCTAAACGCCACCTGCCAGCTACTAAGATCGAGAGTTGCCCGTTGTTCGTCGGTAATCTTGCTCACGCATAAATCGTAAGCAAAATTGGGTCCGCCACTTGTAGTAGCTTTGTATTGGGAAATAGCTTGCAGCCAACGCAAGGGACGTTGCAGAAAAGCCTCTGGAGACATGAGTATACACGGTATACCCACATATAAAGGCTGTAACACATTCCCAATCAGACCCATGTCATGAAAAAGCGGTAACCACCCGACGACACTAGATTGCGAACTATGGTCAAATCCCTTTTGGATAATTTTTTCATTATGCAGCAGATTTCCATGGCTCACCATTGCGCCTTTCGGTGTTCCGGTACTACCCGAGGTATACTGTAAAAAAGCCAGAGTGCTTTCGTACAAGGTTGTTTCTTGCCATGACTCTGCTTGATTTTCGTCTATGTTATCGGTTGCCAAACAGGGCAATGCAGCTAATTCTAGGTTTTGGGCAACCCGACTTTCTATATTATTTAATAAAGCAACAGTTGTGAGAATCACCCGTGCTTGAGCATCGGCGACAATTGCCTCTAGTCGAGACATCTTCTGATTAGCTCTGGGTGGGTAGGCAGGAACAGCAACAACCCCGGCATACAAACATCCACAGAAGGCAGCAATGAATTCTAGACCCGATGGATATAGTAGTAAAGCTCGTTGTCCGGTTGCTCCCATGCTCTGGAGTTGAGCTGCGATCACTTTCGCGCATCTGTCTAAT
>JAQYWP010000361.1 GCA_029379285.1 Rhizonema sp. PD38 | reverse complement strand
TCTTTTAGGTCTGACAAGATTCTCGTTGTAGATGATTCTCCAGATAATGTGTTTTTAATCAAAACCATTCTGGAGGAAGAAGGCTACACGGTAAGCACGGCTGAGAATGGGAGTTCAGCGTTAGCACAACTTGAAACGTCTACATGTGACTTGGTGTTGCTAGATTTGATGATGCCAGGAATTGATGGATATGAAGTTACTAGGCGCATCCGTAAAAATAAAGCATTACCGTTTATCCCAATTCTCCTAATTACTGCCCACGATTCACCTAATGTCGCTCAAGGATTAGACTTGGGTGCTGATGATTTTATTCGCAAACCTGTAACAGTAGACGAATTGATGGGGCGAGTGCGATCACTCCTTCGCCTGAAGCACAGTATCGATGAACACGATGAAATCGCTCGTCAACGTCAAGATTTTGTCTCGCGCCTCACCCACGACTTACGTACACCTTTAGTGGCGGCTGAACGGATGCTGATCCTGTTAGAGGACGGCGCATTGGGAGAGTTATCACCGCAAATGCACGAAGTCATTACCATCATGAGTCGCAGTAACAGCAACTTGCTGGCGATGGTCAATACCTTATTAGAAGTTTACCGTTTTGAGGCGGGTCGAAAAACCCTGGCGCTTCAACCCGTCAATCTCCGCTCCTTACTGGAAGAAGTTGCTAATGAATTGAGTTCCTTAGCCGCAGAAAAGCAACTTTCGGTAAATCAGGAGTTTGGTGAAGAATCAGTGACTAGTAAAGTTACGGGCGATCGCTTAGAACTACATCGGCTTTTTACCAATTTAATTGGAAACGCCATCAAATTTACCGATACTGGCTTAGTGACAATCCGTCTCACCTGTCCACCCACGGTTTCAAATGACTTGATCACGATTGAGATAGCGGATACAGGTTCAGGTATTCCCTTAGAAGAACAAACAACCTTGTTTGAAAGATTTCGCCCAGGAAACCATAAGCGTTCTGGTAGTGGCTTAGGGTTGTACCTTTCTCGCCGAATTGTTGAAGCACATCAAGGTACCATACAGGTAAATTCAGAGGTAGGTAAAGGTAGTATCTTTGTTATTAGTCTACCGAAGCAACAATCTAAGTAAGCAATCAGCATTTTTAGCTAAAGAAAGCAAATATCTTGTGAAGCTCGCCGGACGGAAAGCTCGCGGGATTGAATCTTCCATCCCGCAGACTTTCCGGAATCCTCCGCCCAGCAGACTTCACTTAAAAATTCCACCTATCCCCTTATTCTTATAAGTTGCACATGCTAAAAGCTGATTTCTGATAGCTACTAGCTTACCTCTAGTTACATCATGTTTGAGGAAAAAAGATGATTACTCAATTGTTAAGCACTAATACCATCGCCAAACAATACGATTTTTTTAAGACAGGTAAAACTAAAAGCACGGCATTTCGCATAACACAACTAAAAATTTTAAGACAAGCAATAATTGAGCATGAACCAAAGATTTTTGAAGCCTTAAAAGCAGATTTACATAAACCTGTATTAGAAGTTTATTCCTCAGAAGTTCTGATAGTTACTAAGGAAATTGATTATACCATAAAACATCTCAACGTTTGGACGAAGCCTAAACAGGCTGTCACTTCATGGCAAATGTTTCCTTCCTCAGCAAAGATCTATCCAGAACCACTAGGGGTTGTCTTAATTATTGGTGCTTGGAATTATCCTGTTCAATTAAATATTCTACCTTTAGTAGGTGCGATCGCTGCAGGTAATTGTGCAATTATCAAACCCTCAGAAATGGCTCCTCATACATCCAGTGTTATCGCTGAACTCATAGAAAAACATTTTGCTCCAGAGCATATTACTGTGGTACAAGGAGGTGTGGAAACAAGTCAACAGCTACTAAAAGAAAAGTTTAACCACATCTTTTTTACTGGAGGAAAAGCCATTGGCAAAATTGTCATGGAAGCTGCCGCAAAACACCTTACTCCCGTGACATTGGAATTAGGTGGCAAAAGTCCCTGTATTGTGGATACTGACAACGATCTTGAAACTAGTGCCAGACGCATTATTTGGGGTAAATTTTTTAATGCAGGGCAAAGTTGTGTGGCACCTGACTATCTTTTAGTAAATAAACGTATTAAAGAGAATTTGTTAAATACTCTTGAAAATTGTCTCAAAGAATTTTATGGAGTTCGTCCTGCCAGCAGTCCTGATTATGCTAGGATTATCAATCCAAAACACTACGAGCGGTTGGTCAAGCTTTTAGACGGCGATATTCGGATTGGTGGAGAAACTAACCCTGATGAATGTTATATTGCTCCAACAGTCATTGATAATGTGTCTTGGGAAGATCCGGTGATGGAGGAGGAAATTTTTGGTCCAATTTTACCTGTGATTGAATATACAGATATCAGTGAAGCGATCGCCTTAATTAACTCTAGAGAGAAACCTTTGGCTTTATATCTGTTTTCAAATAACAAGAACTTGCAAAAGCGCGTTTTGCAAGAAACCTCCTCTGGAGGAGTTTGTATCAACGATACAATAAAGCATTTTTTTGTTTCTTCTTTACCATTTGGTGGTGTGGGTGAAAGCGGTATTGGAAGCTATCACGGCAAAGCTAGTTTTGACACCTTTTCTCATTACAAAAGTGTACTCCACAGATCTTTTTTATTTGATTTGAAACTACTTTACGCTCCTTATGAAGGCAAATTGCCTTGGTTGAGACGACTTTTAGGTTAGGAGTAAAGATCCCCGACTTCTTATAAAAAGTCGGGGATCTTCGTTATGAATTAAACCTGCATCAACTCACTCTAACGTCAAGATTGTTCCTCTTCCTCTTCTTCTGTCGATGGATAAACGTATGTCGAACGTCCAGTCAAGATCGACTTGCCTAGAGAAATAGCTTTCTGAGCTTCAACTGCGGCTTTGTGCCTCCAAGTAGCTCGGCGTTTATCTCGTTTGGACTTGGATGTTTTCTTCTTAGGAACAGCCATAATAGCGGATACTGCAATTTTTGACAACCTTTCTATTCTAGAGTAATCCTCAATGATTCGTGAATAAAAACATTGGGGTGATAATTGCTATTTCGGTACCGGAAGCGAAGACGGAGGAGATGGTGTAACTTGTGGAAGATTAGTCGGTTGTTGCGGTTGTGCTTGTGGAGTATTAATAAATTGTTGAGTTGTAGGTTGTGGTTGTGCTGTAGGGGTAGTTGTAGGTACTTGAGCAGATGTGTGGTTTTTGGTTGATTCAAAATAGAGGAGCGATCGCGTGGATTTGAAGTAAGTTGCCCAACGTTTGGGATCGGGGTAACTGCTCCATTGCGGACGACTGGCTGCCAACTCTAAAACTGGTGCGATCGCACCATAATTTTGTACGGAAACGATGATTGAAACATCTGTTACTAAAATATCGCGATCAAAGCTGCGTTGCGCACCTGCTCTCGCAGCCGTTTCCGCTCTTCGCAGTAAGGTTTCATAGTTTTCTTCTGGGAGACGATCAATAGAGAGATCTACTCTGGCGGTGTAAGCTTGCACAATCTGGGGTGAGATTGCTTCAAAAACTAACCACAAAGGAACTCCTAAACCCATCAAAAATAAGGCATTAGCAGTCCGGATTTTCTTGCTCATTAATAGCATAGATTGAATAAACGTCTCCAACTGACCACTGATTTGAAAAAATGGCTGGTAAACACAACTCCTCCTCATAACTTCTTAGCTCCTAGCTATAACAAATGAATTTCAATAAAGTAAAAGTCATTTATCAGAAAAAAGGTAATAAAAATGACTTCTTACGCGAGGTTAGATGATAATCCCCAAAACAGTCCTGAGTTTTGAGTTGTGTATCTTAGACTATTGGCATTCTGTGTATCATGCACTTCTACTAAGCAAAAACGGTCAGAAGCTCTCGAACTTAAAAGCGAGAGACAAAAAACCTTTTTCCTTATTCAATCCCTCCGCAATTTCTGTAGAGTTCTACTCAGGACTACGAAATTAGGCTATTAGACATTAGGTTAACTTTGTTTTTTCAGCAAAGCCAACTATTACTAAACAGTGCTGAGCAATAAGTGCTGAGAATTACTGAAAAGGCTAGCAAACAAAAAGCACTATGGCAAATAACTGGGCGATCACTATTGGCATTAATCAGTATCAATTCTTTCAACCTTTAGCTTGCGCTCAAGCAGATGCTGAGGCTTTAAAAGATTTATTAGCGATTCAAGGCTTTTCACCGCAACAGTGTCTGCTGATGACAGAGACTTCATCCCCTCTTGGAGATAGATCTACCTATCCTACGAAGGAGAATATTCTCCTTTTGCTCGAAGATTTGGCAGCAGCTTGTTGGCAACCGGAGGATAAACTGTGGTTTTTCTTTAGCGGTTATGGCGTTAACTACAATGGACAAGATTACTTGATGCCAGTGGAAGGAAACTCTGAGCGCGTGCAAGAGACTGGCATTGAAGTGCGATCGCTCTTTGAAAGTCTGCAAGTTGCAGCTCTAGACACAGTGGTTTTGCTGGATATCAACCGTGCTTCTGGAACTCAAGCAGAAACTCCGATTGGGCTGGAAACAATAGAATTAGCCCAAGAACTCCAAATGTCTGTAATTTTGTCTTGCCAACCAGAGCAATTTTCCTACGAAAGTAGCGAAATTGGTCACTCCTTGTTTACCGTCGCGTTGTTAGAAGCGGTGCGTTCCGGTTATAGCAGCGACTTAGCAGATTTGGAAAGATACTTAAGCGTTCGCACTCCAGAGTTATGCCAACACCACTGGCTTCCTACACAAAACCCTGTCGCTGTCATCTCCCCAACAAAGGAATTCATTTATCCTCAATTGGAAGTGCAAAAAGAGCAACGTGTAGAAGAAAAATTACCTGCAATAATTGCTGCTCCCTCAGTTCAGTATTCGCACGTAGCGACGGAGCAAAGTATATGGGAGACAGAAGAGGACGAGAAGAAGGGGAGACGCTTAGATGCACAGAAGGATGATTTCCCCGTGTCTCCGAAACTCCCCATGACAGGAAATAACTTTCAGCTAAAACCCATAGCAAACAGCACCCCTCAGTTTTGGCAACTGTTCCTTCTATGGGGTGCAACTACGATATTGCTAATATGTTTGATAGCGGTGGTTTTCTTCCGTAATAAAGCTGGTTTTAGAGTTGAAGAGATTCTCCCAGCATCGCTCAAAACTACAACTCCGGAAACTCATGTTGCGAAACCTTTGGCTATTGTCACAACCACCCTACCTACACCACTTGAACCAGAAACTCCACCACCTGCACAGCCAATCTCTCCTATTATTCAAGCCAAACAGCGCGCGCAGGCACTCTCAGAGTTGGCGAAATTATCCTTAAAACCTACTCAGGCAAGCGATCTGGACTCGGCGATCGCCACTGCTCGTAAAATTAAACCGGGTGAACCTCTTTACGAAGAAGCTCAACAAAATATTGTGATTTGGAGCAACATGATTTTAGAGTTGGGAACAGTTCGTGCTAAGCAAAGACAGTATGCAGGTGCGATCGCAGCTGCCCAATTAATTGACAAAGACGACTCACTATATACAAAAGCACAAGAATCTTTAAGGCAATGGCGGGAACAAGCAAAGCAGTACGTGAGTAACCAAACTGTTTTAGACGCAGCTAATGCCTTAATTCAGCCACAACAGGCTTCTACTTACAATCGTGCTATCGAAGTTGCTAAGAAAGTTGCACCTGATGAACCAGGTTTCGATGATGCTCAAAAATCTATCGATCAATGGAGTCAAAAAATATTGAATCTTGCTAACCGTCGAGCTAATCATGGGGAATTTAAAGCGGCAATTGAGACTGCGACTTTAGTTCCCGAAGGGACAACTGCTTACAAACAAGCTCGGGAAGCAACTCAAAAATGGCAAAACAAATAACTGGTTGTTAGTTGTTAGTTAATAGAATTTTCTACGTGCCTTCCCGCCTACTGTACGGGCGGGTTTCACAAGTCTCGTGTTTCCTCAGATGTCTGTGGATTAAACCCACCCTACGCGCCTCTTCTCAGCAGTACTGTGTTATATCTTCGCGACACTCATCGGCTAAATAGCACAGTGCCCGAAAACGTAAGCTAACCAATTCTTCGTATAAGGGATTGATTTTACACATGGGCGGGATATGAAACAGGGTTTTCCCCAATAATTTCACATCACGCTCAAACGGACACTGGGCAGGAATCACTTTGCACAAACGGTGAGCTAGTTGGCGATCGCGGACTTGGATGTTGTCTAACCACTGTCGCAAAGGTTGGAAAATATCACCGTAAGGTTTGGCTGTAGGATGGTTTGGTTGAGTTAAACCATCTTCATGTGCATGTGCTTGATTTAGTAAGACCCAGCTTGAGACGAAAATTCTTTTTGTGGTACTATCAAATACCTTCATGGTACACTCCTCTATTTTATTGAGGGTCTTCCCCTGTCCAAACAAGGTATACAACCTGCCATCGGACTTTCCCGGAAGAATCATACTATTACTGAAATGGACGCTACTTTTCAGGTAGCCATTTTAGTTTTAACCTGTTTAATACTAAGTCAAGTTAAGGGTAATTTGCTTAGAATCGGAACTCTATTTCCTTATCTTATCTATAACTTAACTTATATTAACTTTTGTTAAAGCTCTCTACCCTCAGATACATATTGTATATGCTTTTGAGAAAAAATCAAAAAAATAAGTATAATTACTGAAAATACTGGTAAGTAGTTCCTCGTCTACTGTTGCAAAATAATCGAATTAAACTTTATATTCCGTAACAGAAAATTTACGAAGAGTCTGAATGCTGCGCCGTCACTTTCTCATCAGTGTAACTAAGACCGCTTCAGTGTTAACATTTCCCTTCAAGTTAGGGAGAGCAGCACCTCAACCCTTGTTGAAACCCAAACGTTTGCAGCCCGGTTCTGTTGTCGGGATAGTCAGTCCTGCTGGTGCTGTATTTGTCCGCGAAGAACTTGAAATTGTCTTAGACGCAGTCCGGGGATTGGGACTTGTGCCCCGACTCGCGCCTCATGTCCTAGATCGGTATGGTTATTTAGGAGGCAAAGATGTTGAACGTGCTGGTGACATCAATCAGTTTTTTAAAGATTCTTCTGTTGCCGCCATTTTGCCAATTCGTGGTGGATGGGGATGTAGTCGGATGCTGCCTTACCTGGATTATGATCGCATCCGCCAAAATCCAAAGATTCTCGTAGGTTTCAGTGATTTGACTGCTTTAATTCTGGGATTGAATGCGAAAACTTCCCTTGTCACATTTCATGGTCCCAACGGACTGACTGGCTGGAAAACAACTCAAACAGAATACTTTCGCCGCGTTTTGTTCAAGGGTGAAGCTGTCACCTTTCAAAACATTAAAGATGCTGATGATAGCGATCGCTTGATGCAGGTGAAGTACCGGGTACGGACTATTACCGACGGTCGTGCTCAAGGTAAACTAATCGGTGGGAATCTTTCAGTTTTCTCAGCTATTGTGGGTTCCCCGTACTTACCGGATTTAAACGGCGCAATTCTATTTTTAGAAGATACTCACGAAAATATTTACCGCATTGACCGTATGATGACGCATCTCAAAATTGCGGGTGTCTTTAACCGACTTGCGGGTTTTATTTTTGGACAATGTACCGAATGTTTGCCTGATGCTGACTACGGTTCTCTCACCCTTGAAGAAGTTGTTTGGGATCATATCAAACCACTAGGCATTCCAGCTTGGTCTGGTGCAGCGATCGGTCATATTGAGACAATTCTGACACTACCCATCGGTCTCAATGTCGAAATAGATGCTCGGCAAGGAACAATTCGGATGCTAGAACCTGCCGTGGATTAAGAGTAATGAGGAGTAGGGGCAGGTTTTACCTATCAATATTAAATATGTCTATTGAGCGGATTAAACCTGCCCCTACAGGAGTGATCAGAACTTACGCATTGACAAATGAGACAATAAATGCAGTGGAGAAAAAAATAAAA
>JAQYWP010000360.1 GCA_029379285.1 Rhizonema sp. PD38 | reverse complement strand
GCTTATTTGTTAATTTAAATGATATGCTGTACTTTAATCCATGATTCATCAACCACTTCATTTTTATATTTGTTTCCATGGAAATGCTAAAACTGTATGATTTTTTACCTTCAGGTAATGGCTATAAGATACGTCTTTTGTTGACACAAATTGGTATGCCTTTTGAAAGAGTAGAGGTCAATATTTTGAAAAAGGAGACACAAACGTCAGAATTTTTAAGTAAAAATCCCAACGGTAAGATTCCCGTTTTGGAAATTGAATCAGGTAAATATTTAGCAGAATCAAATGCCATAATGATTTACCTGAGTGAAGGAACAGAATTTTTACCCTATGATCGCTTTTCACGAGCGCAGGTACTGCAATGGCTATTTTTTGAACAGAACAGCCATGAACCTTTTATTGCTACATCAAGATTTTTAATTTCTATTTTAGGTAAGACTGAAGAATATAAAGAAGTCATCGAGCAAAAACGCGAACCAGGTTACGCAGCACTTAGAATTATGGACAACCATTTAACGTCGCACAACTTTTTTGTGGGAAAACGTTATACTATTGCCGATATGGGTTTGTTTGCTTACACTCACGTAGCTAATGAGGGGGGGTTCGATTTGACACAATTTCCTGCTATTCAAGCTTGGATAGAACGAGTCAAAGCGCAGCCCAGATACATTAGTATTACAGAAGTTGGGAGTGGAGAGTAGTGAGTAGGAAGGAGGTATTGGGGAGAAGAGCATAAATAGTAGAGACGCTTCAAAGAGGGGTTCTCAACATCTCTTGTTTCCACACCTCCTAACTTTTACGCAGTTTTCTTTATAAATCGCAATCAATTTCAATTAACTTTTGGCGACAAGATAAACCTGATTTAATTCTGATAGACGATTTTGGTACATCAAATTTTTTTGACAGTAGTTTAATCAACTCTTCATTAGCTTTCCCATCTACAGGAGGAGATTTTAAATGCACAGTTAAACTACCGTCAGTTTCTTCGACGAGCTTTTGAGTTTTGGCATTAGGTTTAACTTTGACTTGTTTTTGCATAACGCCTTCTATTTAATTGTCGCAGCCACAACCAACTGGAAAGAGAACCCAATAAATAAAACGGAAAATCCCACCAATCAAATGTAGTACCAATTAACCATTTACCGATCAACGTGGCGCGAAACGCTTTAAGCAAGGGCGGATGCCATAATTGTAAGAATTTCAGTATACAAGTAATAAAAAACACCCATATAGGTATTTGTCTCTGTGCAGTTCGATGCTTAAAAAGCAGCACTGCAAACAAGCACCAAAATATTTCGTAAAACACGGCAGGTATATGGTCATTAAACCACTTATGACCGGGACCCGTATAGTACTTAAATAGGCGTTGCATAATGGCGGTATGAATTGAGGTAAAAATTGGATGGAATGTCCGCGTTGTGGGTCGTCCCATACCCGTAAGAATGGAAGGAAAAGAGGTAAGCAGAATCACATTTGCTGTGATTGCGATCGCCAATTTATTGATCGCTATGAACCACCTCAAGGATACAGTGATGAAGTGAAACGGGAATGCCTGAAAATGTACGTTAATGGCATGGGTTTTCGTGGCATCGAACGGATCAAAGGTGTGCATCATACAACGTTGATCACTTGGGTAAAACTTGTGGGAGAACTCCTACCTGATGCCTACGACCTAGAGACGATCCCAGAAGTCAGTGAACAAGGGTGTACTGGAAACTTTTGTCGGCTCAAAAAAAACAAAATTTGGCTGTGGACAGCAGTCAATCACTTCACACAAGGTATTTTAGTATGGGTTTTAGGCGACCATAGTGCTGAAACATTTCGACCCTTATGGGATATCGTGGGTGCTTGGCAGTGTTATTTCTATATCACCGATGGATGGTCGGTCTATCCGGGTTTTATTCCAGAGGGTGACCAAATTGTCAGCAAAACATACATGACGCGGGTTGAGGGAGAAAACACCAGATTGCGACACTATCTCGCTCGATTGCATCGAAAGACGCTATGTTATTCCAAATCAGTAGAAATGCTGAAATACTCAATTCGATTATTACTCCACTATCTAAAATTCTGGGATGTTCCAGTTCCGGAATGATTCATACCACGATTATGCAACGCCCCGTAAGAGGTTGGGTGAGTGGCGACACTGAAAAACAAGTTGCCGTTAGTGACGCCAATTGGGTGCGTCAAGGTCAGTTTTCCATAAAGAAAGTAAGATTTTTACAACGCTCGACGAGATTAATTGTGACGGGCACTAAAGTACCCGTTCGTATTTCCTCCGTGGGTTAAAACCACACGGAGGAAATACGTATCGGAAATTTTCAGAACCTAAACCTATGGGTAATTTGGGCTACCATTCCCAATAACAGAAACCTTGTGTCGGTAAACTAATTCGCCACCATACCAACCCGAAAAGCCCAGAAGCGTTGCAACAACGACTGAGAGTATAAGTCCCCAAGGTAATATAGATGACACGGGGTTATTCAGGCGCAGGAGTAGGTTGACAATTGTAAGTACCAATGCAGAAACATTAAGAATTAAGTGCGCCCAGCCTGCAGTACGTTTGCGAACTCTTTGTATTCTTAGAAAGTCTAGCATCCCAGTCAAGGCTGCGGCTAATCCTCCTACCAATCCACCAACTATTAGCCAAAATGAGGCTCGTGCCCAAAAAACATCGCTGTTTAACCAGAATACTGCGTCACTTAACAGCGCTCCAACAAGAAAAGCGACTGGAAATTGTACGAGAATTGGATGGATCGGATGCCCGGCGACTGCAACAGTACTAAGTACACCTGTATCATTAAACTCTCTGCTATCACTTTCCAGAAAGGCTGGGATATTCGGGTAGGGTGTTGTGGTTCTATCTTCAGTTTCCATAATTTACGTCCCTTAAAAAAAGTTTTTAGCCACAAAAAAAGTTGCTCGATTAGTATTTAGATTATCCCATAAATAAATTTTGTGGTAAGCGTCGCAATGATGATAATTTTGGACTTAAGATATTTTTTTACTACAAAATTATAAACAGAAAATTTACCCTGTTGAGTTCTGCTTGCTCTCTTGGTCAAGCTATAAAATTACTCAAAAAAAATTATCTGTCTGGCGAGGTAAGATAGTATTTGATTAGTGTCTGTCTAAAAGTAGATTCGGAAAAGACTTGGAAGAAATCCTTTTTTCTCTATCCTTAGTTTTTGAGCTATCAATCAAAAGAAAGATGGAGCAAGACTAATGGTTATGCCAACCTGAAAGCATTACTGAGATGAATAAATTTCCAGAGGGGAGCCATAAAATGGTTGCAACATTAGATGATACTAAACGTTCTGCTATAGCCGTAAAATTGGCAGATGTAAAAGTACTTCAACAGTTGTTGATTGAGAATGAGCAACAATTTCTCAAAGAACTCAACGATCCAGAAGTTCGCGAAAGCATCCAGAACATGCTCAATGATGACAAAAAAAATCTGGGCGTTCTGGAAACTGTTATCGGTCAGTATGGTGTCCAAGCTGAACCAAAAGAAACCATTTCAGAAATGGTAAAAAAGGTACGCGAATTGATGCAAGGCTCTAAATTGAGCTTGTATGAAAAAGTTTTTCAACACGAATTGTTGAAGCATCAACAAGTTATGAGTGGTTTAACAATCCACAAATCTGCACAGAAAGTTGGTGCTGACGTGCTACTAGCAATTGGACCTCTCAATACCGTTAACTTTGAAAACCGCGCTCACCAAGAGCAACTCAAAGGTATTCTTGAAATCTTGGGTGTTCGCGAATTAACCGGGCAAGACGCAGACCAAGGTATTTGGGCACGGGTTCAAGATGGTATGGCAGCATTAAGCGGAGTTTTAGGTAGTGTTGTTACCCAAAACACTGACAAAAACGATATGAATGTCCAGGATGCCATTCGTCTTGATCATGCTAAAGTGAATACTTTGTTTACCGAATTGCTTGCTAGTAACGATCCCCAAAAGATCCAAGAATACTTCGGTCAAATTTACAAAGATTTGAGCGTCCATGCTGAAGCTGAAGAGCAAGTAGTCTACCCCAAAGTACGTCCTTTCTACGGTCAGCATGACACCCAAGAACTGTATGACGAACAAGCGGAAATGAAGCGGATATTAGACGAAATTAAGGCGATCAATCCCTCTTCTTCTCAATTCAAAGATAAAATCAAACAGCTCATGGACGTTGTAGGCGATCACATTCGTCAGGAAGAAAGTACCATGTTTGCTGCAATTCGCAACAACCTCAGTACTGAACAAAGCGAGCAACTTGCTACTGAGTTCAAAGCTGCTAAGGTGAAATTGCAAGAAAAAATAGGCGTTGTCAGCAAATAGATAAATAAAGAAGCGAAACGCTTCTTTAAAGAAATAAATTTAGTACTCCCATCATATAGTAATGGGAGTTTTTATTTGTTGTTCCCCTTACTCTTATACGGGCATAGGAGCGGATGTACTCGGATTTTATCTATACTCAAACCAAGGGCTCACTTACTCCCAGCATTTTTGCATTGACAAATGATTAGTCTGAATTTTGCCAGTATTTGTAAACCGTGTATGCGAGTGTAACAACTCCAGTTACAATAGAAGATTCATCAACTTCAAATTGGGGATGGTGTAATGGATGATTAATAGCTCGATCTTTGAAGCCTACACCCAAGCGAAACATGGAACCAGGTGCATGTTCCAAATAAACCGAAAAATCTTCAGAACCAAGAGATGGTTCGGGTAAGACTTGGACGCGATCGCTACCCCAAGCTTCTTCTGCGGCTGATTGCAATAACTGTGTCAGGGTATAATCATTTTGTACACTTGGTACCCCCCGACGATAATTCACTTCATATTTCGCGCCATTGGAATCGCAAACGCTGGCAACAATTTTTTCAATCCAGTCTGGAAGATTGTTACGTGTTTCGGGATGTAGCGATCGCACAGTCCCTAATAGTTGTACGCGATCGGCAATCACATTTGGCGCTCTGCCACCATTAATCTGCCCAATACTTAAGACGACAGGACGTAAAGGATTCTGGGTTCGACTAATTGCTTGTTGGAGAGTGGTAATCACTTGTGAGGCAATCCAGATAGCATCAATTGCTTGATGTGGACGAGCGCCATGCCCAGATTCTCCAACAATGATAATCTCTAATTCATCAGCAGCAGCAGTCAATGCTCCATAACGTACACCAATAGAACCTGCAGGAATGGAGGGAAAAACATGAACGCCTAATATTGCTGAAGCGTTTTCCATCGCCCGATCTGCCACCATCCAGTTTGCACCCTGGGCAATTTCCTCTGCTGGCTGAAACAAAAATCGTACTTTACCTGGCAACTCCTCTGACATCTGAGACAGCACCATTGCTGTTCCTAAGCCAACCGTCGTATGGACATCGTGACCGCAAGCGTGCATAATTCCTTTTACTCGAGATGCGTATTCCAAACTAGTGCGTTCTTGTATTGGTAAGGCATCCATATCGGTACGAACTGCTAATAAGCGGCTATCTTTGTTAGTTCCTCGTATTTCTCCAATAACGCCAGTTTTGCCCACTCTCTCTTGTACGTAAAGACCATTAGAAGATAATACACCAGCAACGAAGGCGGCTGTTTGGGACTCCTGACCGCTGAGTTCTGGGTGAGAGTGAATGTGACGGCGAATTTCAATTAAGCGAGGCGCTAGTTTTGTGGCTAAGTCTTTAATTTGGGTAAGCATTGATTAGTTCAAGTCTCTACGCTTTTTCTTCATCATAAAGAACAGAACTACTATTTTCTCGTGATGATTGATACAAAACTACTTAGTGACAAGTCAGGAAATAGGAGTAGAGACACACTGTTTAAAGCGTTTCTACAGGAGTTAGGAATATATTTATCTCCCTCTTCCCCTGCTTGAGAACGCTCACCTCTTTTTCTCTATTTTGTGAAGCAGGTTGAGCCAGTGTCATGCTCGTATTTAAATTTGTTACATTCCCTAGAATTTGTACGCTCTAACGACCACCAATAAGGTTTGTTAGAAGTCACGACGCCAGTGGGCAGAGTTGTCAGTTGGTAGTTTGCTCCACGGAAGTTGGTAAAGTCTGTCGTGGCACCTTTCATGTTAGCTGCGGCTAAATTAGCGCTGATGAAACCAGTATTACTCAAATCAGCGTTTTCTAGAGATGCCGATTTGAGATTAGCTCCCGTAAAGGAAGCGCCTGATAAATTTGTGGATCTCAACACTGCAGCTTCCAAATCTGCACCAGTGAAATCCGCATTGCTAAGATTAGCTTGAGATAAATTAGCTCTGGTCAAATTAGCATTTCGCAAATTTGCATTTTTCAGATTAAATTGAGTTAGATCTGCACCACTCAAATCACAACGGGGACAAGTACTCGTTGCCTTCAGCTGGGCCAGATCTTGCGGGTTGGCTGCAAAAACTTGCTTTGTAAACCCAAAACAAGCCAACAGTGCAATAGTAGCGGCGATCTTAAAGTTCATGTTTTTACGAATAGCTCAAAAGTTGAAAGTTTACTTCATGATGTACTGCTATCGTTACACACAAGACTAATTCAGCAGCTCGGAAGTATGAAGAACTGATAAAAAAGTTATTAAAACATTGTAAATTCTGATATGATGCATAGTCAAAATTATAAAAAACTCTTAGAATTGATTTATCAGCAGTTGTGCAAAGCGACAAGCTGACTCAAACAATTCATTGGGCTGAGAAAGTCAAGGGAGTTGACACCCTAACAATAACAGCCCAGCAAGTTGCTTACAATTGGCAAGTTAGCTTTTAGAACCATTGAATTCCACTGCTTCTAATTGTGGAAATGTCAACAATAGTTATACCGAAACTCTATAGATTCCGAAACATGAGATCCCCCCTTGCCAAATTTGTAAAGCGGTAAGGGGGGATCATAATATATGGGGAGTCGGAAAGGGCATTATCGCCGCCATGACCTTGTCACTCAATATTTCGAGCGCGTGTTCAACAAATTTCAGGGCAATGCAGCGGAACGAGAAGATCGGATCGTCTATGCCGAGTCGATTTTTGACGACGAATCCAAAGCACTCAGGTTAACGTGAGTTCGACGAAACTAAAAAACGGCAGGAGGCTGCCATTTGTTGTCTCCTGACTTCTAACGCCATCCCAAAAAACGCAAACCGGGCACAATTAGGTAGTAACTCACACCTAGCCAGAAGCTGAGAAAAACACCTACAAAACCAAAAAAAGTCACAGGAAGCCACAACTCCCCCCAGTGTGATGGACTTAAGAAGTTAAATAAATCCGTTGGCAGCCCTAAACTTGTTAAACCTGAAAAGACGATCGCAGTGCCAAGTGCAGCAATAACAGCGTGAACTACGTGATGGCTGCGAAGACCTAAACCGAGGGTAAGCAAGGAAACTGCGCCTAAAATCAATCCCACTAACCCATCAACAGCGCTTTTTGGTGTCGTTATTTGTAAAACTAAACAACCAATTCCATAACCGATAGCACCCATGAACGACGTCACCAAAAACTGTCGTCGTTGACCAAAACCTCCTGCTATCACCAGTCCCCAAGCAGTTCCTAAACCAGCACCTGCAAATAAAAGAATCTCTGAAGCCAAAAAACCTTGAGTATTTGGTAAAACAGAGGGAATCTGACCAAAGAAAATTTCGAGTACCCTTTGATCCAAGTTCAGATGATTTGCCAAAACAAATCCGGACACCGTACCAAAAACAGCACCAACGCCAGTCAGAAGCATTGTCCAAATTGTGTCCAGACAGGCGAGAAAAATCTTGAAAATTGTCGTTAAGACAAACAGAATACTGTTGCCAGTGGCTTGAGTAAAATCAACAAGTGCTTGCCTAAAAGTTTTTTCCAAGTCGGATAAAAACTTTATAGATAACTCCAGCAGTGATGGTTGAGTTATCTTTGCTAAACGTTTTTTGATAATTGCTGCGTTGGCTGGACGCGATCGCACGTTCTCTTGCAC